>JBDTMO010000007.1:0-22860 GCA_039934235.1 bacterium
CGGGAGTCGCAAGGATTGCGTCGCACGACCGTTCGACGTCTGCCCAACGGCCCGCATGTTCTGCGGCTTGCGCCAACTGGTCGTGCGCGGCCGCGCGCTCCTCGTCGGTGGACGCGTGCGCGAGTGCGTGCTGGAGAAACTCAGCCGATTCGTCGAGCGCATAGAGCGTGATGGCACTCGCTGCGGCACGCATGCACCAGAGGTATGCTTCCCTGGAGTTTCCACTGCGCGCGTAGTGCGACGCGATGCGGTTCACGGCGTCAGGGTTTCGCTCGACGAGAATCTTTGCAATGCGCTCGTGTTTCAGGCGGCGGCGCGCCGGACTGACCGACTTCAGTACCGCGTCCACGAGCAAGGCATGCGCAAACTGATATGTGTCGTCGTCCTGCTCGCGCGCCGGTTCGAGCACGGACGTTGCGAGCGCAGCGTCAACGGCGTCGAGAACGCTGTCCGCGCCGACCTCCGACGCCTCGACGAGCATCGGCAACGTGAACGTCCTGCCGAGTGCCGCTGCTGTCACGAGAATCTTGAGCGCGTCGGGAGGCAGCCGCGACAAGCGGCGACCAACAAGGTCCGTCATTCCAGCGGGAAGCGTGAGCGTTGCAGGAATCGCCCATTCCCACCTCACACCCGTGTACGTGAACACATGCTCTTCGACCATCGTGCGCATGAGCTGCATCACGAGGAATGCATTGCCCTCCGTGTGGCTGAGGACAAAATCCAGGAGGTCATCGCCCAGATCCGTGCGGTGTAATGCGCCTTGGAGCCATTCGCTCACTTCGGATGTCGTCAGGCGCTCGAGGCGGACTTCACGAACACGCTCGTCTCGCGTGATCCGCTGCCTGCGTTCGCGCACGACGCCGTACGTCGCTTCCTCGGAGCGAATCGTGAGGGCAACACAGATGCGCTCCTGCGTGAGCTGTGGAAGGAGGTACTCCAGCGTGTCCCAACTGGTCGTGTCGCCCCAGTGCATGTCCTCCAGCGTAATGAGCAAGGGCCGCGCTTCGCTGGCGCCGCGCAGGAACGCTACGATCTCCTGCATGAGCTGGTGCCCCTGCGACGGATCGATGATCATCTCGCCACTCGAGCGTGTTGCGGCACCGCGCAGAGCCGGAACAAGACGACCGAGCAGCGGCCAGGCGCGCTTTGGTGCGAGACCAAGCGCATGCACGCCGGCAAGCACTTCGGCCCACGGCCCGAACGGCGGGCGACTTTCGCTCTCCATGGCGCGCCCGGTGACAACCACGGCGCCACGCAGGCGGCACTCCGGGAGCAATTGTCGCACGAGCGACGACTTGCCCACGCCCGCCTCACCAATCACGATGCGCACCTGCGGATTGCCATGCGCGCTTTGGTCCAGTGCGACGACGAGCGAGCGAAGCTCGGCGGCGCGCCCAACGAAGCGATTGAAGACCAGTTGCGGTGTCGTGTCGGATCCCGTGCCCGCCGCCACAACCTTGTCGCGGCCCGTTCGTTTTGCGTCGAACAGGGCGCGATCCGCAGTGGTGAACAATGCTTCGAACGATTCGCCATGCTCTGGGGCCGTGGCGACACCGATGGAGAGCGTCACGGACAGCGACCGGTCGGGGTCGTCGTGGAGCGGAATGGACAGGGACGCAATTGTACGGCGCATCGACTCTGCGACGTCGCGTGCGCTGATTGCGTCGAGCCCGGGGAGCAGCACCACGAATTCATCACCTGCGTAGCGGCCCACGTATTGGCCCGGACGCAGTTGGTCGCGCACGACGCCCGCAACCGTTCGGAGCGCATCGTCGCCTGCGAGGTGGCCGAAGCGGTCGTTCACCGATTTGAACTCATCGATGTCGATGACGAGCAGGGACACAGGCGCGTTGGTACGACGGCGCTCTGCAAGCACGGCGGCCGTCACGTTGACGAACGCACGACGTACGAGCGCGCCAGTGAGGTCGTCGTCCTCGGACACCGTCACCTTGCTGGGCTGCGCGCCAGATTTGCGCATCGGCGTCGCACGCTGCGTTGACGACGGTGCGTTGACGGTGCCTCTCCGCACCAGTTCCTCGAAGAGCGCAAAGAGCCGCGGATCGAATTGGCGGCCGATCTCTCGGCGCATGATTTCCATCGCCTCGAGCTGCGAGAACGCCCGCTTGTAGCTGCGCTCCGTTGTCAGCGCGTCATACACGTCGGCGATGCAGAGTATGCGCGCGGACAGGGGAATCGTGTCCGCCTTGAGCCCGTCCGGGTATCCACCGCCATCCCAGCGTTCGTGGTGGCTGCGCACCATTGGCGCGACATCCCACGGGAATTGCACATCGGCGAGAAGCTGCTCACCAGCGGCTGGATGCTGGCGCACCAGTGCCCACTCCTGCTCCGAGAGCTTCCCCGCCTTATTGAGCACTTCCGCGGGAACGATCAGCTTGCCGACGTCGTGCAGCAGCGCTCCAATACGAAACCAGAACAGTGACGTCTCATCGAGACCTGCTTTTGCGGCGAGGGCACCGGCGAGGTCCGCGACGCGTTCGCAGTGACCTTGCGTATGCTGGTCTTTCGATTCGATCGACTCGCCCCATCTGCGAACGACGTCGAGGAAGTCTCCCTCGAGCCGTGCCATGCGTCGGCCGACATCGGCGAGTTCGTGCCGCGAGCGAAGGAGCGTGAAGCAGGCGTGGGCGCGGTTCAGTGCCTGAAGCGTTTCGCGGTTGCGTCCAAGCCGTCCGTACAACTCCGCCAGCTCGCGATTCGTATCGCCTTCGAGTGCCAGGTCCTTCGCGGCCATCGCGATGTCGCGCGCCTTGGTCAGGTGCGCCTCGGCGGAAACGAGATCATCGGTCTCGCGGGCAATGATGCCATACACCTTCGAGGCCTCGCCATTGGCGCGCACGTCGTCCAGGTGCTCTGCAAGTGCCATCGCGCGGTCGCAACGCCGCGTGGCTTCTGCGAAGTCGCGCTTCTCGATCTGCAGCGCGGCTGTGTTCACCTCGAGTTGCACACGTGTGGACAGTCCGCCCAGCGCATCGGCAATCGTGAGCGCCTCGGCGAACGCGTCTTCCGCCGCGTCGTGACGGCCCAGCGCAGTGTTCGCGAGACCGAGGTTGTTGAGCGCGACGACGATATTGTCGAGGAGCGAATGAGTGCGCCCATGTGCCAGCGCTTCCTGGAAATAGCGCAGCGCTTCGCGGAAATCGCCGCGAATACTGGCCATCGTGCCCAGGTTGGTGGTGACGTCGACATGGAGCCGCGGATCGGTGGTGCTCGTTCCGCGGTCGAGCGCTTCCCGAAACAATTGCTCCGCGTGATCGAGGTCGCCTTGCCGCCACCGTACGGCGGCGAGGACGTTCAGTGCGTGGCCAAGTGCATTTCGTTCGTTTCCCAACTCGGCCGTGGCAACTGCGGCGATGGCGCAGTCTTCGGCGGCGGCGTAGTCGGTGTCGACTTCGTATGTACGGGCGATCCACCTGAGCAGCATCGACGCCAGGGATGGCGACGGAGCGGCGAGCGATCGGAGGGCGATTTCGTACTGTACGCGTGCTTCCGCGCGGCGGCCGAGCTTGTCGAGCGCTCGTGCCTCCTTGATCAGTGCGTCGACAGACGCGGGTTTGTTAGGGACATCAACGAGGCGCAAGTGCTGGCCTCGCGCCCCGGAACCGCCGTCTGGCATTTGATCCCCGAAATGGATTCCGAGAGCGCAGGTGGAATGCAATCAATGACGCGTCGAGCATTGCGAAGGCAACGCAGCAGGCCGGCTCAATGATTGAGCCGGCCTGCCGATGCCTCAGCTTGAAGCGATGATGTAGCCTGAGTCGTTCAAATCAAGGCCGACTCGGCACAGCAACATCCAGTTGATCAGGATGGTGACGGCGTTTTTTCGGAACATGGTTGACTCCAGTGGGAGCAGCGTGTGAGGTGCGCCACGAGGTGGCGATCGATTGGGAGAATGACAACCGGGACTGACGCTGCGCAGTTACTGTCCGCCTGTGTCGGTGCTGTCTCCCCGCTCCCCAACGGAATAGCCACTGAAGTGCTTGACGCGACGGAAAAGGATGTTGTTCGTGTAGTCGATGTACGTCACGAGGGACGAGTCAAACTCGGACTCGTCGACACACTTGTTGCTGAGGTCCGGGCAGTAGAGCATCGACCAATTCTTCGCATCGTACTTGGAGACATTTGGCGCGTACATGTACAGTTGCACGTTCTTCGCTGGATTGAACCGCATCGACGGAAAGAAGCTGATATTCGGATGCGAGCTTGACGCGTTCTTGATGACCACCGTGAGCAGCAGCGGGGTCGTCTGCGGAATGCATCCCTTGTCCCAGTACGCCGCGCCGTAGCCCGAGAACACCAGGTTACAGATGGAGCTCGCGGGCATGGACAGGTGGTTCGGTCCGAGGTACAGGGATTGGTCGCGCGTCGGATCGATCATCATCGAGTACGTGCCATCCGCGACACCAATCAGCGCTTTCGCAGATGCCGATGGGACGAACATGGAGCTCGCCTCGATGGCCCGCGATGGGGTCGCGGCTGATGGAGCCGTGACGTCCCGTGAACACGCACCGATGAGCAAAACACCGGCAACCAGTGTAAGTCGTGCGACTGCTGAGCGAGCCTTCGTCGGCTTCTTCATGTTGCTATCCTCTCGAGCACGTGCTCGATCGTAAAATGGTGGACTGGCCGGGCTGGGAGTCTCTTTTTGACTCGGGCCGCTGTTGCACCGCGCCGTCCTAGTGGAGCGTGGCGAGCTCACCTGAAGCAATGCCGGTGCCAGTCATTACATTTTGACCGATTGTCGTCATAGTGTCTTGAAATAATGCACCAAATCCATTCTTTACCCACTTTGTCCGATTGTGTTTGACGGTCGTGACCGACCTCAATTCCGTCCAATCATTTGCAAAACGCACGAATGCTGGCATTTTGCAGTGCAGTTGCCCCCGCTCAGCTGCGCCTTCCCGGTCATATCCGGCCCATGCGAAGCTCCAGTGACCAGCAAACCAACCGCTCTCTGCTTGCCTCACCCCAAAGTGGCCTCATCCCACTGATGAATTCCTTGACGGGGCTCCGGCCGTTCGCCTTGGTATAACGCGTCACGGCCGACCACGTTTCGAGGTAGCCGGATAGTTGATCGAGCGTCCAGGTAGCGCGCATTGCGAACGAGGGTGTTTCGATCTCCCGAAAAGGGAATGCAATGCCAGAATATCCGGCGTCCACGAGCGCTCGCTCAGCCGGCCAGTATTTGCCGACCTCTTCCTTATAGAAGCGGGAGATGCGCGCATCGATTTCCGGATCGATCGTGAGAAGTCCGTACGTCCACACCGCGACGACACCATCGGGAGTCAGGACGCGCTCGACTTCACGATAGAATCGGTCGAGATCGAACCAATGCAGTGCCTGGGCTACAGTCACCAGATCGACGGAGGCGTTGGGCAACGCACTCGACTCCGCAGTCATCGCAGCGTAATACACCCGCTCAGCAGGCTTTGCGTTGACGAGTTGCGCGAAACTCGGATCAGTCGCCACCACCTCGTCGAAATGTCGGGCGAGAAGAATAGCCGCTTGTCCACTACCGGTTCCCGTGTCCCAGGCTCGGCTATGGCGCGCAGCCTGCGTAGCGATCCAGGCGAACAACTCTGCGGGATACGTGGGGCGGAACGACGCGTATCCCACCGCGGTACTAGAGAAGTAGTCCGAGTAACTAGACATCTCGCATGATCTTGTTCAGTATTCGCGGCGTCCAGACTCGCTGAACGCACACGGACCCCTGTTGTGCGAAACATTCCTGTCATGCACGTGCCGAATCGCGCCGAGTCATTGATCACAAACGAAACGCCGCCGACTCGCTCTTTTCTCGACAGCGATGGGTCGCACTGGCTAGTGTACGAACAGCCATTCGCTGATTACGACCGCCGAAGCGGAATGTCGTTGATCTTCTCCAGCGAAGCCGCCGTACGCAGAGTGCGCGACTATCCCGCCGACTGGTTCAATCTCAGCGACGAAGAACTGGTGGCGCTCAGCTGGAAGGCGTAACGAACAGCGCGTGCACCTTACCGCGGTACGCCGAGCTTTTCTCCGACAGCGGCGTTGACCGGCCGAGCGGGTTCCAGTGCGCCACCGAGTGCGGCCGCCTGGCGATCTGACATCAAGCGCGTCACAAAGCGCTGACCTTCGGACACCCGCTCAATTTCAATAGCGATCGAATCGATCGCTTGCTCCATGCGCTCGAGCCGTTGCGTGTTGTCCACCGCCCCCGGCGCAGACTTTGGCAACGAACCACGCTTCCAGAACATCCTGGCGATGGAGACGGCGATGGGCGCCAATACGAAAAGCGTGAAGACGATCGCGATTGGCACCATGTTGTTGAGCGCCCGCTCTCTGGGAGAGTTGTTGAAGCCGGGGAACGGCGGCTGGCTCGTCTGAACTCTGCCTGCAGACAGGGATGCCAGCTGCGCTCCATTCTGGTCGATGTCGCTCTCGAGCCGGGCAATTCGTGCGTCGAGCACGCCGAGCCGCTGCTCGAGCCCCGAGCGGTCGGCGCCTGTGGCATTCTTCAGCGAGCGCTGGACCTCAACCCGACGTCCGGTGGCCGACCTGAGTTGATTGGAGAGCTCACCGCCGCGGGCGCGTAGCGCTGCCACGTCACGGGACGTGAGCTCGGGCACGGTCACCACGTTCGTGCCCTGAACGCCGGGAGCAGCTGGAGCCGCGGTGGGCGCTGGCGGCGTTGGAGGACTTTGAGCGGGGCGTGCTTGGGTCATGCGACTCCCTACGAGGTGCAAGGCGCTGGGTTTCTGACCCGCGCCGCCAACCGATGGACGATTGTAGCACCCCTCGCGGTACCACGCCTAGGGTACTGGGATGGAGAACGCAAGCGTGCCGCCGCCGTCCACGCTCGGTACAACGGTGGCGCTCAATATGAACTTGTCCAGCTTATTGTCGGGATGGGCATGGGAATACCGCACGACCTTCAGGCCGCTGAACGTCCCGACCGCCGCGCCAAGCACGACGTCGCTCGCCCAGTGGTTGTTGTGATACATGCGAGAGAGTCCCACCAGCGTTGCTCCTCCATACATCACCGGGGCGACGATCCACACGGCACCGGGCGCGATACGTCGCGTCTCGCTCGTCACCGCGGCGGCGGCGGCAAAAGCGGTCGTCGTGTGTCCCGATGGAAACGACTGGAAGTCGCTGGCCGTGAGCTTCACCCCATTGGGCTGGACGCCTGACACACTTCTACCAAACCCCCGCAGGAAGCGATAGTCGTGCGGATTGGTATCGCCCGTCGCATATGGCCGCGCTCGGCCGAGTACGCCCTTGAGGACACTGGTCATCGTCGAGGCGAGGATTACTGCCTCAGTCCCGTGCCACCCAAGGTCCGCGATGTCCGGATGGTTGCTGATGTTGCCCGCCGCATACAAGCCACCGCCGATGAAGAAGGCGCCCGGGCTCGTGATCAGCTCCACGCCAGTGCCGGAGTTGTTGAGAAACTTGTTCGTTTGGAGGTCTTCGTCCTGAATGCTTTCTGCGATGTGCCGGTCCGCGGGCAACATCGCGATGGTGAGACCCGCGAAGGCGGCCGCGAGTGCAGCATCGCGATAGGTGAATAGCGTCTTATGGGTCTTTTCGCTCGAGGTGTCGCGCACGGTCACAGTTCGCCCGTCGGGGCCCTTGGTGGCCTGTGCGGATAGGGGCGCTCCGGTAGCGGCGAATACGAACGCGAATAGAAGCGTGTGAAACCAGCGTGGTACGAGCCGAGCCATTGTTCGGTTGGTGTAGGAGCGAGTGTAGTGAACAACCCTGTGGGCGTAGAATGCAGGAATCGCGCGCACAAGCCTCCGAGCGCAGTTCGTGCATCGGCAGGCGACATGTTCCTGCTCGTTGAGTCCGTCTGACCGCCAAGCGTTTCCGATGATCAGTCACCTGGGCCGCCTCATCGGTGACTACGGGTACGTGATCATCGCGCTCTTCATTTTCGCGGAGGGGATGGCACTGCCATTCCCTACCGACACGACGCTGGTCACCGCCGCTGCGTTTGCTGCGCATGGGCGGTTGTCTGTCGTGATGATTTTCTGTGTCTCCACGCTGTCGACCACACTCGGGACGTCGGTTGCGTTTGTTCTTGGCCGGCGTGGCGGTGACTTCTTCGACAAGCACTCGAAGCGCGTGAGTCCCATGGTGCTCGCGCGCACGCGTGGCTTCTTCGACAGACATGGAGCCGCGGCAGTGTTGATCGGACGATTCATTCCATTCGCCCGCATGCTGATTTCGCCACTGGCGGGTCTGTCGTCCATGAGCTTTGCGCGATTCAGCGTCTTCAATGTTGCGGGGGCGGCATTGTGGTCAGCCGTCTTCTGTGGCGTGGGCTACTTCTTTGGCCAGCATCCGCCGACGTTCGGCCGGGGACTGGGGCGCGGTGCGCTCGTGGTCGCGGTCGGACTTGGTGTGATCGTCACGGTGGCTGTCGCGGGCGGATGGTTGGTGGAAGAAAGCGATGCCGCGTGGCGAGCCGAAGGAACGGTGTGGCATCGCATCCTGATGTCGGCGCCCCTGCGGTGGTTGGCGGGACATTCTCCCGCGGCGCGCGGGTTCTTGTTTCGTCGGTTCACGCCGGGCGACTATTTGGGCCTGAACCTGACGATCGGGCTCGGAATGAGCTTCATCGCGCTCGTGATCTTCAGCGCGATCACGAAGTCAGTGCTTGCGGAAGGCGCCGTTCCTGAGTTTGACCTGTTTCTCGCCGCCGCCATGCGCGAGACCGCAACAGCGTCGAGCATGGCGTTCTGGGCGGCGATAAGCCGATTCGGCGATCTACCCTTTGTCGCGGCTCTCGGGTTCTCGCTCGCGTTGTGGCTGCTGTACCGGCGAAAGTCATGGCTTCCGTTTCTCGGCTTGTGCGCGTCGCTCGTTGGGAGCACGCTGCTCGACATTGCCATGAAGCATTTCTTCGCGCATCAACATGGGTCAGCGGGCTTGTCTGGCGCGGACATGATTGGAACGCCAAGCGGACAGGCGCTTGGATCATTGGTGGGATACGGGATGGCCGCCTACTTCCTGATTCTCATGACGCGCCGGCATTACGTGCGTGTTCTCACTGCGATGGCTGCCGTGCTTCTCATTCTCGCGATCAGCTTTGGACGGATGTACCTCGGCGATCGATACTTCAGTGACATCGTCGTTGGCTTGGCCGCTGGCGGCGTGTGGCTATCGGCCTGTCTTACTGGACTTGAAGTCGCTCGGCGCAGGGCGAGCAGCGGTCCGCCTGGTGGCGCTCTGAGGTGGTCTGACGATTAGGTACGATGCCGTTTGGCGCCCCTGACGGATTGGCTTCCGGGCCGCACAACTCCGAGCGACATTCAGGCTCCCTTAATCCTCTCGATGAAATGCCAGCTTCTGAAGTGCGCCATTTTCGTTGGTCCGATATCCCTGAGGAGCGCGTGACGGACGCTATCTCGCGCAAGTTCATCACGGGCGATGACATGATGCTCGCACATGTCTACCTGAAGAAGGACGCCCTCGTGCCGCAGCACTCCCATCACAACGAGCAGCTCACGTACATCCTGTCCGGGGCGCTGCACTTCTTCATCGGCGCCAATCGCGAGACGGAAATCATCGTTCGTGAGGGAGAGGTGCTGCACATTCCGTCCAATGTGCCACACGAAGCGCGCGCACTCGAGGATACGCTCGATGTCGACGTGTTCAGTCCTCCCCGACAGGATTGGCTGGACGGAACGGACAATTACTTCCACAAGACGAAGTAGGAATGGATCTCGGGCTCGGGGGAAAGATTGCGCTCGTCGCCGCGGCGAGTCGCGGGCTTGGGCGTGCGGTGGCGGAGGAGCTCGCTCGCGAGGGCGCGCATCTGGTCATTTGTGCGCGAGGTGCGGATGCACTTCGTGAGACCGCGGAGTTCATTCGTGCAGCGACGGGAAGTCGCGTCGTGGACGTCGTCGCTGACCTTTCCGTTCCGGCGGACGTGGCTCGCGTGGCGGAGCATGCGCTGTCGGAGTTTGGGCGCGTGGACGTGTTGGTGACGAATGGCGGCGGTCCGCCCGCTGGACCATTCGAGAATCATTCGGCAGACGCGTGGCAGGCAGCGGTTCGGCAGACTCTCATGAGCGTTGTCGAACTTACGCGCGCCGTGTTGCCTGGCATGAAGGAGCGGCGCTGGGGCCGCATCATCAACGTGACGTCCATTGCGGTGAAGCAGCCGGTGGACAACCTGATTCTGTCCAACAGCGTGCGTGCTGCGGTCACTGGCTTTGCGCGAACACTGGCGAACGAAGTTGCGCCGTTCGGTATCACGGTGAACAACGTGATGCCCGGCTACACGCGAACGCAGCGTGTCGAGGAGTTGGCTGAGCGGAATGCGACGCTGAAAGGCACGACAGCGGCCGTTGAGCGCGCGGTGTGGGAAGGACAGATTCCGATGGCGCGCCTTGGCGAGTCCGCAGAGCTTGCGGCGATGGTTGCGTTTCTGGCGTCGGAACGAGCGAGCTACACGACGGGCGCGTCCATCCCGGTGGACGGTGGATGGATCAAGGCGTTGCTCTAAAGCGTGGTGGCGTGGCGTAAAAGAGGCTGGCGGCAAGTGCCGCCAGCCTCTTTTGCTTTCGCCTAAAACGGAAGGTCGTCGTCGTTCGGGAACGGTGTGTCGTCGTATGGAGGCGGTTCATTCGGCGGTGGCGCGTCGTTAGGCGGTGGACCCGAGCGCCCACCGGCACGAGGCGTGGGTGCCGGATACGGACTGGGTCCGCTGCGTGGTGGCCAGATGATGCCCTCGCAACCCGGGCCGCCTCGCTCCTTGGGCTTGTTCCGGCACTTGAAATCCGGCGCTTTTGGATTGCGCTTGGTGAGTCGGTCGTCCCACATCGGGCCGCCGCAGATGGGGCAATTCGGCATGCCGTCCGCGGCCTTCGACGGTTCTGCACTTGGCGCCGCGGGGGTGGCCACGGCGTTCGCGTCGCGCGGCGGCCAGATGACGCCGTCGCACTCACGGTCCTTGCACTTGTAGTCCGGCGCGCGCGGATTGCGTTTGCCAACGCGGTTGTCCCACATATCGCCTCCACACTTCGGGCATGCGGGAGGTGCCGCGGCGAGTTCGGAATCTGGGGGCTGCTGCTCGGTCATCGTGACGGCGTGAACGACGAAGGGTGTTGATGCGAAACGAAAAAGTTAGCGTCGTTGCGCATCGCACGGCACCGGCCCGAACGATCAACTCGAGCGTCGCTCGTCGCGGAGCTCATACTTGAGTTGAATCGTCGCCATGCGATCGATCATTTCAAAGAAGAGCTCTTCCGGCATGTCCGCGCACGCAGGGCGTATTCGTTTGCGGAGACTTGCGCTGATCAGTTCCAGACGCTGGTCTCGCGCCCGTTGCCCCAGCTCGTGTCCAGTCATCGCCGACAGATTGCGGGAACGCATCTTCGCACGTGCGGCAGGAGGGGCCAATTCTACAACGGCCGTCGAGTGTTCGGAACACCCGTCGTCTTCTTGTCTCTGCACGTTCACCGCAGAGGGAGCGGAGGAGCCGAAGGTGCAGATCCTTCGACTCGCTACGCTCGCTCAGGATGACAAACAGTGCAGATCCTTCGACTCGCTACGCTCGCTCAGGATGACAAACAGTGCAGATCCCTCGACTCGCTACGCTCGCTCAGGATGACAAACACTCTCCCTCGCCTACCTCGCTATACGGCATCCGACAATGACGTGAAGTTGAAGTCCTTCACCTTGAGCGTTGGAAACACCACGTTGCCACCGGCTTCTGTTCCGGCAACGCGCTCCGCCCGGCCAAGCATCTCGAGATTGTTCAGCATGAAGAGCGGGCTTTCGTTGAACCGAAGGTTCTTCACGGCCTTGGTAATCTTGCCGTTCTCGATGAGGAACGTGCCGTCCCGCGTGAGCCCGGTGAAGAGCACGGTGCGCGGATCCACCTGCCGCAGGTACCACAACCGAGTGACGAGAATTCCACGCGGCGTGGACGCAATCATCTCCTCGGTTGTCGCGGTGCCACCGGACATCTTCACCGCCCCGAGACCGCCGTTGTTCGGACGCGCGTTCTTCTTCTGCGCCCAGAAGCGGGAATAGGCGAGCTGCTTGAGCACTCCGTTCTCGATCCACACTTCGCGGTTGAGCGGCAGGCCTTCGCCGTTCCACGGTTGGCCGAGCAGCTGTGGATCAGCCGGGTCGGAAAAGAGGTTCACTTTTTCGTCGACGATCTTCTCGCCGATCTTCGTGCCGCCGCCGGTCTTGGAGAATGCCGAGCGCCCTTCGTCTGCGCTGCGAGCGTCGAGCGAGAAGGCGAGCAGCTGCACAAGATCGCCCACGGCCTGCGGCTCGAGGATGACGGTGTAGCGGCCCGGCTCGACGGCGACAGGATTGCGCGACGCACGCGCCTTCTGGATCGCACGATCGCTGACTGCCTTGAAGTCGATCTGCTTCCAGTCGGGATGATCTGCCGCAGCCCAACCTGAGCCAGTGCCGTCGTTCGTGCGCACGGTGAGCTGGTAGTTGGCGCTCGTGCTGGGGAAGTACGCGTACATCCCCGTATTCGACGCGATGGCATTGTACGCACCACCAGCGATGATGAACCCAGCGGCCGCGAGATCGCCAGACCCTTTTGCCGCGTCGATAGCCGTATGCGCCGCCGCCGCACGCTCGACGGGCGTCAGATTCGCCGTCGAATCGAAGTACGCGTTGACGTTGGTGTACTGCTGCGGCGGCAGCAGCGGCATGTTCTCCGGATCATCCGGTGCCAGCTTCGCGATCGCTTCGCTCTGCCGCACGGCCCGTTCGATGCCTTCGGGAGAAAAGTCGCCCGTCGTCACGACGGCGTGCTTTGCACCGTAGCCAGACTGCACCACCAGTTGCGAGTTGCTTATGCCACCGGACGTGCTGATGCGATTGGCCGCAAAACGAATGTTGCCCGTGTAGCCGCCGCCGAGTTGCGCGCCGATGGTGTCGGCCCTGGATAGCTTGACCACGCGCTCGAGGAATGCCTGCGCCTCGGCACGCGACATCATGTCGGACGAGGAGATGACGCTGCCCTTGCCGAACAGACTCCTGGGGGCGCTCATGCCTTTCTCCCCGTGTTGATGACATTGATGTTGCGGAAGCGACTCGGCACGCAGCCGTGGCTTACCGCGTTGACCTGACCGGGTTGACCCTTTCCATCGAAGAAGCTCGCGCCCATTTCGTAGCTCTTCTTGCCGCCGATCATGTCCATCGCATTCCAGAAGTCGGGTGTCCGCATCTGGTACGCGACGTCCTTCAGCTGCCCGATGATCTTGCCACCCTTGATCTCGTAGAACAGCTGGCCGCCGAACTGCGCGTTATAGCGCTGCTGGTCGATCGAGAAGCTTCCGTCGCCGATAATGGCGATGCCCTTGTCCGTGGCGGCGATGAGGTCTTCGTAACTCTGCTCCTTGGTGCCCGGCAGCAGTGAGACGTTCGGCATCCGCTGGAACTGCACGTCATTCCAGCTATCGGAATGGCAGCAGCCGTGGCTGCGGATTGGCTTTTTCTGGCTGTCGTACCACCAGTCGAGCATTGGCGCCTGCTCGCGCGTGGTCTGGTAGTCGTTCACCATGCCGTTCTTGATGATGAGGAACCGATCCGGCTTTACGCCGTCATCGTCCCACCCGATGGTGGAGCAACCGCCGGCCTGGTCACGATCGCCTTCGATGTTCATGAAGCTCGGCCCGTACTTGAACTTGCCGAGTTTTTCTCGTGGAGGCGCGAGGAAACTCGTCCCCGCATAGTTGGCCTCATAGCCCATCGCGCGATCGAGCTCCGTCGGGTGCGCGATGCTCTCGTGAATGGTCAGCCACAAATGGCTTGGATGCAGGACGAGATCGTAGCGTCCTACCTCGACGGGCTTTGCCGAGAGTTTCGCAGCAGCTTCTTCGCCCCACTTCTGCGCGTTTTCTACCGGCTTCGCTTCCGTGAGGTACTCGTAACCCCGCGCGGCTGGCTGGATGACGTTCGTGCGCGTCTGGAAATCACTGAAATCGGGCTTCACTGCGGTGGCCGCAAAGGGAAGCCAGCTTCGAATCACTGTCTGCGTGGTGAACGTGCCTTCCGTGTTGGCGTAATTCTTCTCCTCCTTCACGAAAAACATGTTGCTGTTCACGAACTTCACGCCATTCACCTTCATCGCTTCTGTGTTGGCGCGAATGAGGAGGTCGGCCTTCTGCTCGATGGGGACGGTAAAGGGGTCGACCGTGTGGGGCGTGACGTAGCGGCCGTCTGGGGTGGGCGCCGCAACGGCGAGACGCACACGATCGGCGGCGGGCAGGACGTTCGCCCTCGCGATCGAGAGTGCCTCTTTCGTGGCGGCGACGACACCCGCCTTCGTGAGATCGCGCGATGCGCCAAAGCCCCACGTCCCGTTGACCAGCACGCGAACGCCGACGCCGAGTGTGTCGGTGTCCACGACGTTGACGATCTGCTTTTCGCGCGTGATGACGAAGTTGTTGCGGTAGCGTCCAATGCGGGCGTCGGCAAACGAGGCACCACCCAACTTCGCGGCGTTGAGCGCCTCGACGAGCAGCTCCTTCGTCGCCGGATCCATTGCCGGCAGCTCGGCCATTGGAGCGACGCGTTGCGCGAACGCGTCCGCGCGGGTGAGCGCGGGGCCCGCGAGTGCGAGTGCCCCGGCGGCCGCGCCGGTTTTCAGGAAGTCACGCCTGTTGGTCATGGGAGGTGGGGGAGGGGAATCGACGACTCAGGGCGGGTCTATCGGAGACACACATGTACGACAGTACGAGACGGGTGTTTCGTTGCTGCGCGCCGCATCGACCTTCGAGCCACGATAGGGTAACCGCAACCACCAAGGTCGGCTATGCCCGGGGACGTGAGGAATTGTGCGAATAGCCACGGGCGCTTTGGCGAACCCTGCCATTTTTCACCATCGTATCAGTCATGCCTCTTTTGTAGACCCAAATGACAAAGCTGCGGCCGGCGAACTAGATATCTTGTTGGTGCTGGCGGAGGAGCGCTCGCTGTTGCCAATTCACGCGGGTGATCATCTTGCACAGCGGCGCTGACCTGACATAGCCTCCGCTCGTCGTCAATGGATATCGTCGTACCGACTGAACTTTCCGCGGCATCCCTACCGACCGATCCGTCAGGAGCGGCCGGTTCGACGCCCGCCCCCGCGCCCGACGGTGCCACGCATGCGCCCGAGCGTCCGGAGCCGACGCGTCGCGGCACGCGCACTCGTCGCACGAATACGCCAACCGCGCCCGTGGCTGCAGTCGCGCCGTCCGCTCCGCTGGTTCGCCCCGATGGATCGCCGGCTCCGGTCATTCATCTTGCGGCAGAGCTCTCGCCCTTCGCACGCACTGGCGGACTGGGCGAAGCGGTGGCGAGTCTCGCCAAGTATCAGGCGGCGTCGGGAATTCCGGTAACGGTGTTCATGCCGCTCTACGCAGTGGTGCGCGAGCGGACAGAGGTGCAGCCTGTTGGTGCTGCGTTCTCGGTGACAGTAGGACCGCGGACAGAAACCGCGCGAATATTCGAGCCGGTTGCCCCGGTTGCCGCCGGCTCTCCGCGCGTGTTGTTCGTGGAGAGTGCGCTGTACTTCGACAGGCCGGGCCTGTACGGGACCCCGACGGGCGACTATCCCGACAACGCACGCCGCTACGCGCTGTTCGCACGTGCTGTCCTCACCGCACTACCGCGCCTCCTCAAGCAACCGCCAAGCATCATCCATGCGCACGATTGGCAGACGGCGCTTGCGAGCATCTACCTGAAGGCCGAGTTCATGGCGCACCCGTACTACGAGGGAATTCGCGCCGTCCTGTCCGTCCACAACGCCGGCTATCAGGGACATTTCCCCGATACGACGATGGCCGAGATTGGCCTTCCGATCGCGCTGTACAATCACCGGCAGCTCGAGTGGCATGGACGGGTAAACCTGCTCAAGGGCGGACTCGTCTTTTCGGACCTCGCCATTACGGTGAGTCCGACACACGCGCACGAGCTCCGTACAGAAAAGGGCGGCTTCGGGCTCGACGGCGTTTTCGTCGCGATGCGCGATCGTCTCGTTGGCATCGTGAACGGCATCGATCAGGACGTTTGGAATCCCGCAACGGATCCGATCATTCCGCGCCGCTACACGTCCGACAGTCTCTCGGGTAAGAAGCGCTGCCGCATCGCGCTGCAGCGAGCGACGGGGCTGAGTCGTTGGCAGGCACCCATCTTTGCGCTCACCGCACGCCTGGTTTCACAGAAGGGGCTGGACCTCATTCTCGGAGATCCCGGCTACTTCGCGTTCGATGCGCAATACGTGTTTCTGGGTCACGGTGAAGAGCACTACGAAGCCATGCTCACTGAGTTGGCGGAGCGCGCGCCCAGTCGCATTGCGGTCAAGCTGGATTTCACCGACGAGTTCGAGCATCTGTTGCTCGCCGGCGCAGATATGTGCCTCATGCCGTCGCTGTATGAACCGTGCGGCCTCACGCAAATGCGCGCGCAACGCTACGGAACCATTCCGGTGGCTCGGCGCACGGGAGGGTTGGCTGACACGATCGAAGATGGTGTCACGGGCTTCCTGTTCGACGATTACACGACGGATGATTTCATGCGCGCCGCGATGCGCGCCGTGGATCAATACCGCGATGAGGACGGGTGGAAGGAGATGATGCGCGAAGCGATGGCGCGCGACTTTGGGTGGGACAAGAGTGCGGCACGATACCTCACGGTGTATCGTCGCGTCCTTGGTTTGCCGGCTGTGCGCTGAACGCAAAACGCTCGCTGATGCTGCTGCGAAGTATCGCGCTTCCGCTGGCCATTCTCGTTTCGCATGTCTGCGTCGCGCAGACGCCTGTTGACTCCACGCCTCCGCCAATTCAACGCGAGTTTCGCGCTGCGTGGGTCGCAACCGTCGATAACATCGATTGGCCGTCCAGGCAGGGATTGAGCACGGCGGAACAGCAGCGCGAGATGATCGCGATTCTCGACAAGCTCGTCGAGCTGCGGATGAATGCGGTGATCTTCCAGGTGCGTCCTGCCGCGGACGCCCTCTACGAATCGAAGCTCGAACCGTGGTCGGAGTATCTCACCGGGGAGATGGGCCGAGCGCCCATGCCGTTTTACGATCCCCTGTTGTTTACGCTGACCGAGGCTCACAAGCGTGGCCTCGAGTTGCATGTGTGGATCAATCCCTACCGATCCAGATACTCGATGCACAAGAAGGCGTCGGCGAACCACATCAGCCGGACAAATGCAAAGCTCGTGCATCGGTACGGGCCGTATGAGTGGATGGATCCCGGCGAGCCGGCGGTACGAAAGCTCACTGAGCGCGTGGTGCTCGATCTCGTGCGTCGCTACGACATCGATGGCGTGCACATGGACGACTACTTCTATCCGTATCCGGAGACGCATCGGGTGCGGCGGAAGGTGAAGGAGATTCCCTTTCCAGACGATGCGACGTACAGGCGCTACAAGCGCGATGGTGGCAGACTCGCGCGCGATGACTGGCGCCGGCACAATGTCGACTTGCTCGTGCAGGAACTCTATGAGGGCGTGCACGCGGTAAAGCCGTGGGTGAAGTTCGGCATCAGTCCGTTCGGTATCTGGCGTCCCGGACATCCCGCTTCCGTGCGTGGGCTCGATCAGTATGCGGTGCTGTTTGCCGACGCGAAGAAGTGGTTGAACGAGGGCTGGGCCGATTACCTCACGCCACAGCTCTACTGGGCGGTTGACCGGCCGGAGCAACGATACGACGTGTTGCTCCAGTGGTGGGTGGGTGAGAATCTCATGGGCCGCCACATCTGGCCTGGCAATTACACCGGCAAGGTTGCGTTCACCAATTCATCGGCGTGGCGGACGGACGAGATCCTGGAGCAGATCCGTCTTACGCGCGCGCAGTCGGGTGCGACTGGCAATGTGCATTTCAGCATGAAAGTGTTTCAGCAGAATCCAGACAATCTCGACGAGCGGCTTGCGCGCGAAGTGTATGGCCAGCCGGCGCTCGTTCCGGCGTCGCCGTGGTTGCCCGCCACGGGGTACTTGGCACCTGTCGTCGCGACGCGCATTGATAGCGTGTCGGGAAATCGCGTCGTCGAGCTGAGTCTTGCGACATCAACGGCGAACGCGCCGTGGCTCTGGGCGATTCAAACTCGGAGTGCCTCGGGTTGGACGACGGACATTGCACCGGGCGTGGCGCGCGCGCGCGTGATCGGAACACGAGGCGGTGCCGTACCGCTCGAAGTCCGCGTTCGCGCTGTCGATCGCGTTGGCAATACGAGCCCCGAGACTCGGCTTTTGCTGTTGCCGTGATGCATTGCGACGTCGTCGCCGCACGCTGGTGAATCGCTGTTTGAGCGAGGGCATGACGATAGTGTGAGGTAGAGGGTCTACGTTGACACGTCCTCTCGCACCGTCTGCGATGCCACCTCAAAACCCTCCCGAATGAACGCACGCCTGCAGGTGGGCCGAATCTTTTACGCGATTGGGATGATCGCGTTTGGCGTGCAACACCTGGTGTATGGCGCATTCATTACGCGCATCGTGCCGGTACTGCCCGCGTGGATTCCTGGCCAGAAACCGCTGGCGTATCTCTGCGGAGTCGTGCTGCTGTTTGCCGGCGGAGCCATTCTGGCACAGGTGCGGGTCCGCGAGGCCGCGCTTACGCTGGCTGCCTTCGCCGCGGCGTCGGTCGTGCTGCTGTACGCACCCACCCTCCTGGCAAATCCGTATCAGCCGGGCGTCATCACCAACATGTTCAAGGCCGTGGCGTTTTGCGGCGGCGCCCTCGTACTCGCCATGAGTGCGACGCCGCGCGCGTTACGATCGCGAGGTACCGTCGACCGGCTCTTTCCAATCGGCCGACACCTGTTCGCCTCGTTCCTGATCGTCGGGGGCGTGCAGCACTTCATGTACACGAAGTTCGTTGCGACACTGGTGCCGTCGTGGGTGCCGCCGAACCAGATCTTCTGGACCTATGTGGCGGGCGCCGCGCTCATCGCCGGAGGCACGGGCATCATCGTGCCGCTCACCACACAGCTCGCCGCCACGCTCGCTGGAACGATGGTGCTGCTCTGGGTGCCGATGCTGCACATCCCACGAGCGCTCGCCGACCTGCATAACACCAATGAGACGACCGCGGTGTTCGAGGCACTCGCGATGAGTGGAATCGCCTTCATGATCGCCGGCGTGGCGTCCCGAAAGTCGTCATCCTGAGTGAGCGACGCGAATCGAAGGATTCGCCCGCGGGTTCCCTCACAATGCCTTGCGATACACCACGAACCCGGACTTCTCGGCAACCTTGTCGTACAGCTGCATTGCGACCGCGTTGGTCTCATGCGTCAACCAATAGACGCGTGATGATCCGGCACTCGCCGCGCGCTCGTAAACTGCATTGATGAGCGCGCGGCCCACGCCTTTGCCGCGCGCCGCCTCGACGGTAAACAGGTCCTGCAAGTAGCACGTTGGCGCGATCTGGATGGTGCTTCGATGAAAGAGGAAGTGCACCAGGCCAAGCAACTCGCCTGAGCGTTCAGCGACCATGGCGTGCATCGGCTCATATGCGTCGAAGAAGCGCGACCATGTCATCTGCGTGACTTCCAGCGGAAGCGCCGTCGGCCCCGCTCGACCGTAAAAGGCGTTGTAACCATCCCACAACACCTTCCACGCCGCGAAGTCGTCTTTCGCGACAGCGCGAATGATCACCGGCGCGTCGACTGGAGTCATCAGCGCGCCACGATACGATCACGCGTAATCGCTGCGATGCTCGTCGTACCACTCTGCCTCATCACCACTTCAAACTCCTTTCGCAGGATCGCGAGCACCGTTTCGACACCTTCCTGTCCGAATGCGCCAAGGCCCCAGATGTACGGCCGGCCAATGCCGACGGCCGAGGCGCCGAGTGCCATTGCCTTGAAGATGTCGGTGCCGCGACGGAATCCGCCGTCACACACGATTGGGATCTTGCCCGCAGTCCCCTGCACGACTTCTGGAAGCGACGTGATGGTCGCGCGCAACGAATTCTCGGCGCGCCCTCCATGGTTGGAGACGAACAGTCCGTCCACACCATGTTCCACGGCGAGCTCCGCGTCTTCGCGCGTGACGATTCCCTTCACGAGCACTTTCATGCGCGTTGCACTCTTGAGCCGGTCGATGAATTCCCACGTCAGTGTTCCGACTTCGGGGATGGGTGTGAGCTTCTGATAGCCGACAAGATTCGGCTTGCGGCGATTGTCGCGATCATCGATTCGACCGCTGATGCCCGGTAACGGTGCTCCGCCCAGGTGGCAGTTGGTGCATGTGCGCGTATCGCGCCTCGCCTCGCGCATCATCGTTTCGCGGTTGCTGCCGCCAAGCAGGTCGACGGTAAGCACGATTGCCGGAGCGCCTGCGCGCTCAGCGCGCTGGACCATCTGTCGCGTGATGGCCCAATCGGATTGGTGATAGAGCTGAAACCACACCGGCGCACCGCGCGCTGCAATTGCGTCCTCGATGGATGTGGTGGCGACCGTGGAGAGCACCATCAGGTGGTCGCGTGCCTTCGCCGCGCGTGCCACTGCCATTTCACCGTCGGCGTGAAACGCCTTCTGGCTGCCCACCGGATTGATCACGATCGGCGTGGGATACCGGGTGCCGTAGAGCGACACACTCGCATCGACGCGGCTGACGTCAGTCAATCGCCGCGGTCGTAGCGCCCATCGCTCGAAACCATCGCGGTTGGCGCGGATGGTGCCGTCGTCATCAGTGCCAGTGGCGAGATAGCCCCAGTGTGCGACCGGGATGCGCTGTTTCGCGACAGCCTCGAAGTCGAAGACGCTGAGTGCGTCCTTGGCCGAGTGGATTGTGGTCGTCTGCTGCGTGATTTGCTGTGCCGTTGCCAGTAGCTGGTCGGCGCCATGCGGGGTGGCGTGGTGGAAGAGACGCTTGATCGACGATGCGTCGAATCCCGCAGCGGCGAGGAGTGGGCTTCCGGCCAGGAAGGCGAGGAATTGGCGACGCGACGGATCGGTGTTTGGCATGCGGGAAGAGGCACGCAGTATGGCGAATTGTCCAGATCGCCATGTGTCGTGGACGTAACGGGAGGGCCCGTGTCGGGCTGACGGTTGACTTTTCGGGTGTGGGTTGCAACCTTTCATCCGGATATACGGATGATACAAGCCCGCCCGATCTTCGATCGCCTTACGGCGCTGGCCGACCCCACACGGAGTCGGCTGCTTCTGCTACTCGACCGCCACGAGCTCACGGTCAGTGAACTCTGCGCCGCGTTGCAGCTTCCGCAGAGCACCGTGAGCCGGCACCTGAAGACACTCGCCGATGAGGCGTGGGTCACCGCGCGCGCCGACGGCACCAGCCGTCGCTACACAATGCCCGGTACCGCGCTCGATCCAAACGCGCGCAGACTCTGGCACCTCGTGCGCGATCAGGTGAGCGCCACGCCGTCCGCTCGACACGATCTCGCGCGCGCAGAACGCGTGGTGCACGAGCGACGCACGACGTCGCAGTCGTTCTTCTCGACGCGCGCTGGCCAGTGGGACAAGGTGCGCGCCGACCTCTATGGAACGTCCGCCGATGTCACCCCGCTCGCAGCACTACTCGATCCAACATGGCTCGTCGGCGATCTCGGATGCGGAACCGGACAGACGACGTCGGCGCTGGCGCCATTCGTCGGCCAGGTCATCGCCGTCGACGAATCCAGCGCAATGCTCGGCGCCGCTCGCAAGCGGCTGAGTGGGCACGACAATGTCGACCTGCGCGGCGGACGCCTGGAAGATTTACCGATCGACGACGCTTCGCTCGACGCCGCGGTGTTGTCGCTCGTGCTGCACTTCGTGATTGATCCGCCGCGTGTGTTAGCCGAAGCAGCACGCGTGCTGAAACCGTCGGGACGTCTGCTCATCGTCGACATGTTGCCGCACGAGCGTGAGGAGTATCGCGGCAGCATGGGACATCTCTGGCTTGGCTTCGCCGAGGAACAACTCACTGCCTGGTTGAACGATGCTGGGTTGCAGCACGTGCGCATCGTTCCGCTCGCTCCGGATCCACACGCAAAGGGCCCAGGCCTTTTTACCGCCCGCGCTTTACGCGCTTAGCTGTTCGTCGTTCACTGTTCACCGTTCACTGTTCACCGTTCACCGTTCACCGTTCACCCCGTCTGACAATGGCCACCACACAGGAACCTGTTGCTCTCGATCGTCCGGCTTTCAAGGTCGCCGATCTGTCCCTCGCCGAATTCGGCCGCAAGGAGCTTCGTCTCGCCGAACAGGAAATGCCTGGCCTCATGGCGCTGCGCGCCGAGTACAAGGGCAAGAACCCGCTCGCGGGTGCGAAGATCATGGGGTCGCTGCACATGACCGTGCAGACCGCCGTCCTCATCGAGACGCTCACGGAGCTCGGCGCCGACGTGCGCTGGGTGAGCTGCAACATCTTCAGCACGCAGGATCATGCGGCGGCCGCTGTCGCCGTCGGCAAGGATGGCACGACGGACAACCCGAAGGGCATCGCCGTGTTCGCGTGGAAGGGAGAGACGCTCGAGGAGTACTGGTGGTGCACCGAGCAGGCGCTCGTGTGGCCTGATGGCTCTGGCCCGAACCTCATCCTCGATGACGGTGGCGATGCCACGATGCTCGTGCACAAGGGTGCGGAGTACGAGCTCGCCGGCGAAGTCCCGGCGTTCAACGAAGCGACGGATAGCGAAGAGTGGGGAGTCATTCTGGATCTTCTGCGCAGCGAAGCTGTGAAGAACCCGCGTCGCTGGGCGAAGGTTGCCGCCGACGTGCGCGGTGTCTCCGAGGAGACGACGACGGGCGTGCACCGCCTGTACGAGATGATGAATGCCGGCACGCTGCGCTTTCCGGCGATCAACGTCAACGACGCGGTGACGAAGTCGAAGTTCGATAACCTCTATGGCTGCCGTCACTCGCTCACCGA
>JBDTMO010000008.1:0-22104 GCA_039934235.1 bacterium
TGCGCTTGCTCAATATTGTGTAGTCGAGCTCGAGCCGAGCGAACTCTGTCTGCTGTGGTGGGTTCACGAATCCGGCTTCACGCACCAGCCAATCGTAAATATCCCGACTGTCCTTGAACTCCAGCGTGCAGAGCGATCGCGTAATGCCTTCGATGGCGTCCGAGAGGCCGTGCGCGAAATCATAGAGTGGGTAGATGCACCACTCGTCTCCGAGCCGGTAGTGATGCGCGTGACGAATGCGCAGCAGCAACGGATCACGCATGATCATGTTCGGATGCGCCATGTCGATCTTCGCGCGCACGACATGCGCGCCATCCTCGAACTCACCAGCGCGCATCCGGCGCAGCAGGTCGCCATTCTCCGCGGGCGAACGGTCGCGGTACGGGCTGTTGGTGCCCGCCGTCGTCACGCTACCACGCCCTTCGCGAATCTCCTCTTCGTTCTGCGAATCGACGTACGCCTTGCCCGCTGCGATGAGCCGATGCGCGATGTCGTACAACTGTTCGAAGTAGTCGCTCGCGTAGCGCTCTTCGTCCCACTCGAAGCCGAGCCACCGCACGTCGTCCTTGATCGACTGGACGTACTTGATGTCTTCCGTTGCCGGGTTCGTGTCGTCGAAACGAAGATTGACCCGTCCGTCAAAATCGCGCGCGAGGCCAAAGTTCAGGCAAATCGACTTTGCATGGCCAATGTGCAAAAACCCGTTTGGCTCGGGCGGAAAGCGCGTCGCGAGCGGACGGCCGAACCGGCCCGTCTCGACATCTTCGACGGCGAGATCACGGATGAAGTTGTTGCGTGGTGCGGAAGACTCGGTCACAGTTTGGTTGGTTCAGAAAAAAAACGTTAACAGAAAAACCAAATAAGCGTTGGACGACTAAAGAGCGTGAACGACCCCAACGCGGATTTACGCGGATTTGGCGGATTTACACGGATTGCTCTTTGCTGCTCTTTGTTGCTCTTAAACAAGGATCCGCGGCGATCCGCCAAATCCGCGTAAATCCGCGTTGGAAAAAACGACCAACGCTGTTTCCAAACTTTAGACGCCCTTCACCAACGCTTGTGCCGCCTCAACCACCTTGTCCACCGTCAGGCCGAATTCCTTGTAGATCGTTTCGAACGGCGCACTCGCGCCGTAACGATCGATACCGATCACCACACCATTCGATCCGACCCACCGATACCAGCTCATCGGATGCGCTGCTTCGATTGAAACGCGAGGAACACCCTCAGGCAGCACCGACGCGCGATACTCCGCCGACTGCAGCGCGAACAACTCGTGACTCGCCAGGCTCACGACGCGCGCCTTCACTCCGACGGCCGCAAGCTTCTCGCGCGCACTGACAATCAGCCCCACCTCCGACCCACTCGAGAGCAACACCACGTCCGGCTTCCCGCCTTCAGCGTCCGCGAGCACGTAACCACCCTTCGCCACACCGTCGGCCGACGCGTACTTCGTGCGGTCGATGAACGCCAGCTTTTGCCGAGTGAGCACCAGGCACACCGGACCGTGCTTGTGCTGGATCGCCACGTTCCACGCCGCTGCCGTCTCCGTCGCATCAGCAGGACGAATGAGCGTGATGCCAGGAATGGCGCGCAGCGCGGACAACTGCTCGACGGGCTGGTGCGTCGGACCATCCTCACCGACGCCGATCGAATCGTGCGTGTAGATGAAGATGACGTGCTGCTTCATCAACGACGCAAGACGAATGGGCGGACGCATGTAATCCGAGAAAATCAGGAACGTGCCGCCAAACGGAACGAGTCCGCCGTGCAGCGCCATCCCGTTCATGATCGACCCCATGCCGTGCTCGCGAATGCCAAAATGCATGTAGCGCTTGTCGTAGTCGCCAGGCGCGAAACTCTTCCATGTCTTTACCGCGGTGCCATTTGACGGCGTGAGATCTGCCGAGCCTCCAATGAGCTCCGGCATCACGCCGACGAGCGCGTTGAGCACCGTATTCGACGCCGCGCGACTGGCGACCGACCCATTCTCCGCCGTGAAATCCGGAATCGCTTTTTCCCAGCCGGACGGCAACTCGCCCCCCAGCCGGCGCGCGAGCTCGGACGCGTCGGCTGCAAACGCGCCGGCGTACGCGTCGCGACGAGCATTCCAGTCCGCGTGCGCTGCCGCACCGCGAGCGAGCGTCTGGCCGCGCCAATGCGCGAGGGCCTCCTCAGGGACGAAGAAGCTTTCGTCGGGCTTTTCCCAACCGAGATTCTTCTTTGTCGCGACGATTTCGTCGGCACCGAGTGGCTCGCCATGCGCGGCGCTGGTGTCCTGCTTTTTCGGGCTGCCGTAACCGATATGCGTCCGCGTAATCACCATCGTCGGGCGCGTCAGGTCAGACTTCGCCTCGGCAACCACGGCATCGATCTCGTCGAGATCGTTCACGTCGTGAATGTGCAGCACCTGCCAACCGTAGGCCTCGAACCGCATCGCGGCGTCGTCGGTATACGTCAGGTCGGTGGCACCGTCGATCGTAATGCGGTTGTCGTCGTAAAAGCCGATCAGCTTGCCGAGCTGAAAATGGCCGGCGAACGACGCGGACTCGTGCGACACACCTTCCATCAAGTCGCCGTCGCTACAGATGAAATACGTGTAGTGATCGACGATCGGGTGACCCTCGCGATTGAACGTCGCCGCGAGATGGGCTTCAGCTACAGCGAAGCCGACCGCATTGCCGACGCCCTGTCCGAGCGGACCCGTGGTCGTCTCGACGCCCGCCGTATGCCCGTGCTCCGGATGTCCTGGCGTGCGACTCTCCCACTGCCGGAATTGCTTGAGGTCGTCGAGCGAGAGATCATAGCCGCTGAGGTACAGGCAGCTGTACAACAACATCGATGCATGTCCGCACGACAACACGAAGCGGTCGCGATCCACCCAGTTCGGATCCGTCGGGTCATGCTTCAGGTGGTGCGCAAAGAGGCGGTAGCCAAGAGGCGCCAACGCCATCGGGGTGCCCGGATGGCCGGAGTTCGCCTTCTGCACCGCGTCCATGGACAGGGTGCGCACGGTGTTGATGCAGAGCGTATCGAGAGAAGTGGTAGGCATCCACGAAAGATACGCGTGCTCGAGGATTTGCGCCGCGCCCTGCAGGCACGCGAAATGTCAGTAGCGAGAAGCGATCGCAACCGGCCGGGGGTTCCCCTCAGTGCCGACATACAGCAGGCCGGCGCCAGGTGATCGCGCGTCCACGGTTGCACCTCGCGACGCGCTCATCTTGATGAATTGCGACACGGAATCGGACGTCGCGAGTGGGTGCGCCTCGAGGTACAGCGCGACTGCGCCGCTCACGTACCCCGCGGCCATCGAGGTACCAGTCCACAGCTGCTGCGAGGGCAGGTGCCGGCTATCGATACTCGGCAGCAGCACCGAATCGCCCGGCGCAAAGACATCGATGCATGGACCGTACGCCGTAGCGGGCGCGCGGTCATCGATCATGGGCGCGTTGGGCTCCAGGCTCGCGCGACGCATGCGCGACGCGCCGACGACGATGGCCCCGGGTGAATTGCCCGGCGAAATGTGGCACGCATTCATCTCGAGATTGCCCGCCGACACAATGACGGGAATCCCGGCAGCATTCAGCCGCTTCACCGCGCTGTCCAACGCGACGATCGCGTCGGACGTGTCGGCAATGAACGACCAGTTGGCGACCGCGCGCTGTTCAGGATGCCTCGCGTGATCCGCCAGCACCCATTCCGTGCTGCGCACGATGGCGTCAATGGACCCACGCATCCTCCGGCATTCCACCATTTTCACGTCGACGACATCCGCCTGGGGCGCAACACCGAGTGTCGTGCCCGCCGCCGCGCCGGCAACGGCGGTTCCGTGTGCATTGCATATGCGTGCCTCACCAGGAAACGCGTTATAGCCAATGCGAACGCGACCCGCGAGGTCCGGGTGTGTCTCGAGCACGCCGCCGTCGAACACGTAGATGGTCACGCCGCGCCCGCCGCCGAAATGCCGGTAGGTCTGGTCGAGCGGCAACGCACGCTGATCGATGCGGTCCAGCGCGAGCGACAGTGTTTGCGACTCCATGTACGCCGTCGCAATCATCGCGTGGACGGATGCTCCTGCAGCCGAAACAAGCGCGTCGCTGCGAGAGCCGCGAGTACTCGGAGCGCACCCACCGGCCAGCAGGATGGCGCTCAGTCCGAGCGTAACGCAGCTCTTCGCCTTCCTGGACCGTAGGCTGCGCGATGAAGCGACTGTCTGCATCTGCACGACGGTGAAGTGACACGAACACCCGCGGACGCCGCCGCGCGTGGTGCCATAACACATTTGCCGTGCCAGAGACCGTGTAAGCGCCTCGCTCTACCGTCGAGTGCGCCGCGTACCATAGGCGGTACGCGGTATGCTTTGCGCCAACGTCTGTCGTGGGTGACCTACCGCACCAACGCTTCAGCCTCGGCCGCCTTGCACTTTTCGGCGTGGCTGGGATACGCGTGCCCGCAATGAACGCACTGTTCGCCAAAGCCGGTGCGCTTCCACACGAGGTGATAGACGGCGCGTTGCAACTTCGCGATGCGATCCTCCAATTCCTGCGTCGACCTATCTGCCATGAAAGTCTCCAAATGTGTCAGGGGCGAGGAATGTCTCGCGAGACAATGTTCGCCCTGTGAGGCTACTCTGCGCTAGTTGGAATCATAGCCACCCCCGCAACGATGACCCGAATCACCGAGCCCACCGCGAGTTGTACGACCAGCCGAGAAGCAGCGTTCGGTTGCGGCCGTCAAACAATGAACGTTCCCGGTGGTGGGGTGCCGGCGCGCCGGCTGAAATACGTCCATCGCGAATGAGAACGTACGTGGTGCCGATGTTGCAAATACCGCCGAGGACGCGAACGCGCCACACCAGCGCTCGAGTCTCAACCACGCCCGGCTGTGAGGAGAGTCGCGAAGGTCACCAATTCGGGGTGACATCCGTCATGGCAAGCGGGTATGTACCACAACTACGATTACAGATGACGGCGCCGGAGGTGCGAAGTGCCTGAGTCCTACGAGATCGACCCAAAGCGAAAATTGGTTGTCTGCCGCGTGTGGGGCGTGCTGAGCAACGGCGACCTGCGCGAGCACTATCGTCGGCTGGCTGCTGACCCCGAGTTCGACTCGACGTATGCCCAGATCGGCGATCTTCGCGAGGTTACCGACTTCACCGTGGACTCGGCAATGATCGAGTCAACAGCGCGAACGCCCGTCTTTGCCCCGCACACGAAGCGCGCCTTCGTGGCGCCGCGAGGCGTTGCGTTTGGCCTGGCACGCATGTTTGCCGCGCACTCGGTGGCGGATGGGCAAAACCTTGAAGTGTTCAGCAACCTCGAGGACGCGGAGACGTGGCTGGGTGTCGAGAGCAGCCTGCCTCATCACGTTGGTGCGTCGCACTGATCACTCGTCTGTGCGCTCGAGTTCGTGGAGTGTGAGTCTCACGCTGGCGACGGCGGGTTGGGCGGTGCGGTAATAGATCCAACGCCCGTCTCGCCGCGTGATGACGAGGCCGGCCTGCCGCAGCACGCGAAGGTGGTGCGAGACGAGTGACTGCCCGAGTTCGGTAGCGTCCATGAGGTCGCCGACGGTGCGCTCGCCCCCCATGAGTAATTCGAGGAGTCTGAGGCGGGTCTCGTCGCCGAGTGCGCGGAAGCGGTGTGCGGCGAGTGAGCGTGCGCGGGCGGGGTCGGTCATCCGGGAAATATAAATTGCTATTTATGTTTCAGCCAACGACATAGAGCTCCACCCCCAACATCTGCAGGCTGCAGGCTGTAGGCTGCCATCTGGGCACCTGCGTCCCAACCCCTTGCTTGGAGTACGAGGTTCTCAGGTAGCAGCCTGCAGCCGACAGCCTACAGCAGAAAACTGTTCGGACAGTGTGCAACAAACCCCTGCCGTGACGTCTCCACATCAGGACGGACTGGGTTCTCGGCGCGCGACGTGCCATGTTCACGCGTCATGGTCACTCCCGATCGCCTGCGGGCGCTCTTCGACGCGTATCATCAACCGCTCGTCCGGTTCCTCACCCGCCAACTCGGCGATCGGGACCTGGCGGAGGAGATCGCCCAGGAGACGTTTGTGCGCGCGCTGAAACAGGAGTCGATTGCCAGTGAGCGATCGTGGGTGTTCGCCGTCGCAATGAACCTCGTGCGCGACGAAACTCGGCGCGACGCGCGGCATCGCAAGCGGCTGGAGTTGATGCGGGACGAGGCGAAGGCGGAAGCCGTCGTGATGCCCGGACCGACCACCATGGAGCGCGACGAAGAACGTGCGCTCGCTCGGCAAGCCGTGGAAACGCTGGCCGAGCGGGATAGGGATGCGCTGCTGATGCGGGAGGAGGGGCTGAGCTACGAAGAGATCGCTGCGGCGCTCGATCTCTCGATTGGTTCGGTGGGCACGACGCTGTCGCGGGCGCGACGGCGGCTGATGGAGGCGTACGAATCGCTGCAGGCCGCGAACGCCGCGGAACCAGCATGAGGTGGAAGGGGAGGGATCGATGATGCTCGAAGAGGATGGCGTCCACCCGGACGAGGGAACGATTCACGCCTGGCTCGACGGCGCGCTGAGCGCCAGCGAGTCGTCGCATGTCGAGGCGCACGTCGCGACGTGTGCGCCATGCGCGTCGCGCGTCGCGGAAGCGCGCGGCCTCATCGCCGGTGCGGCGCGCGTTGTCGGTCTGTTGGACGAACATCCCGCCCCCATCATGACGCCGGCCAGCACGCCAACGGTGGGCACGGACCTCTCGCTGTGGCGTCTGTTGCGCGTGACACCAGCGCGTGCGTCGATTGCAGCAGTGCTTGTGGTCGCCGTGGGTATTGCCCTCACGAGCAGCCAATTGAACAAGGACGCGAGCCGAACGGCGCCAGGTGCGACAGCCGACAGCAGTGCGGCCGACGCGTTGCGCGCTACGGTTCCCATGGCTGCGGCACCGGCAGCGACTCCGCCGCCGGCTCGCGATACCCTGCTCAACTCGGCAATCGCTCGACGCATCGCGCAGGAACAGCCAGCTCGCGCGCTCGCACCGGCGGCAGGTGTGGTCGTTCCAGCCGCACCCGCTCAAACAACCGTTGCGTCGATCGGCGATTCGAATGCCAGTGCGAGGGTAGGAGCCGCGCGTGCGTCGTTGAGTGCGCAGCGTGATTCGGCACGGGTGCGCCCGGACCGCACGTTCGGAGTTCTCAATGAGGTCGTCACGACATCGGTGGGAGATGCGTCGCAGCGCGTGAATACCGCCGCCAAAGCCGCAGAGAGTGCTGGCGCGCCAGCGGGGTTTGTGGCAGGCGCCATGGCGCGCACGGACGGCATCCGTGGTGGGGAATGCTACGTCGTCGAGAGCACGGCGCCGGCAAGTTGGGGCTCGGTGCGCCTTCCGATGCTGGTTGCAATGGATTCCGCCGGAACCGAGGCTCGCGTCCTTACGCCAACTGGTGGAGAGACGGAGGCGCGAGCATTTCTCGAGCGAAACGGGGCGGACAGCGCGTTCTTCCGTCTTAAGCGGATCGGTTACGCGGGCACGATGACGCTGACGTCGACGGGTGCGGTTCGCTCCGGGACGATTCGCTCGAGCGGGGCTGACGCAGTCGCGAAGCGGATGACCGCTCGCGACGAGCTCCGCGGGGCGATTTCGGCGTCCGTCACGGCGCGAAAGGTGAGCTGCCCAATTCCCTGACGCGTTGCACGACAGTCGAACACGTCAGCGAATTCCGCGGAGCGCTCGACGTACCCATTCACTGAGCTCGGGATCGTCGGCGATTGCGTCAGCCTCCACAACGAGCCACGTGCTCATCGGCCGCTCACCACCAGGCGCGAACGGCGTGACGCCTCGTTCCTGCTTCAGCGCCTCGTACTCGCCCACGGCGGTCTTGAGGATGAGCGAATCGTCAGAGACGATCACGAACGTGGACTTGCCAATGAGAAAGCCTCGGCCACCGAAGACGTTCTTCTGCCGGACGGCACGCTCGCCGAGTGATTGGAGAACATCAGCAACGCGGCTGACGAGACCAGCGTCTGGCGGCATACTCAGGGACGTTTGAATGTGGCGGCGAGGCGCTTTGGCGCGGTGAGGCGCAAGGCGTCTTCGATCAGGTCACGCAATTCCGGAAGAGTAACACCATCGACGAGCACGCCTATCCATCGACCGCTCCACGCGTTTCGATATAGTCGCGGGGTCGGCCCACTCATGTCACGGTCCGCTCGGCGAGGAAATCGAGCATCGCGCGGTTGAATTGATCGGCGCGTTGCAGTGGCGCGAAATGACTCACGTCTCTTAGCTCGACGAACTGCGCATTCGGAATGCTCCGTGCGAGATACTCGGCGTGTTCGCGCGTGATGAACTCATCATGCTCCGCCTGCACGATCGCCACGGGCACGCTGATGTGCGCCAGGTCGTCCGCGGAATAGTTCGGTTGGGTTTTCTGCATGACGCCGACGGCGGCTGCCAGCTCTTCGAATTGCCCCGGTGTCGTAGAAAGGCGTGCGTAATCCTGCTTGTGACGCGCCAGGCAGCGCATGAGGATTGGACTGAGCTCGGTAATTGGTTTGGCGCCGCTGGGGTCCATGTTGCACGCGAAGAAGAACACGCCGGCAACTCGCGCGGGCGCGTGCGACGCGAGAACCAATGCTGTGCACGCGCCGTCGCTCCAGCCCACCAGGCTCGCCGAAGCGAGACGCAGCGCATCCATCACCGCTTCGACGTCTGACGCCAGTAGCTCGTACGAAAACGGCCGTTCGTCGCGGGTGCTGCGGCCGTGACCTCGGCTGTCGATCACGATGGCACTGTATCCGGCCGCAACCAGCGCGGGAACTTGATAGCCAAAGTTGCCGCTGTGACCAAGGCCGCCGTGCAGGAGGATCACGGCGGGCCCGGAGCCGTACGTGGCATACCAGATTCGAGCGCCGTCGTGTTCGACGAATCCTTCATCGCGCGCAGCTGGTAGCGGCGCGGCGCCGTCGGCCTCAAATCGACTCAAGTCGTCGTCGTACGCTTCCACGACTATCTCACGGCTGGGTTGTCTTTGCAGAACTCCGGATATCGTAATATCGTGCGATCCGCTCGGAGAGATCTGCGCTCAGTCGCCGAACTCCTTCGCGCCGGGCAGCGCGACCGCGGTCTCCATCTCACTCTGCGCTCGCCTGAGCACCTCACGCACGCTGCGGAGCAGGGCTTCCGGGGTGAAAGGCTTCTCGAGCAGTGTGGTTTGCGCGCTCGATACGCCGTGCCGCACCATTGCGTCCTCTGTATAACCTGACGCGTACAGCAGGCGCATCTCGGGGCGCAGCGGCATCAGCTGCTTCGCCAGCTCGCCGCCGCTCATCCCCGGCATCACCACGTCGGTAAGCAGCAGATCGATCGGCCCAGTGTGATCACGCGCGACATCGAGCGCGACCTCGCCACACGGTGCCGTGAGCACCGCATATCCCGCCTTGGTCAGCACGCGCGAGACGAGCCGGCGCACAGCATCCTCGTCCTCCACGAGCAGCACCGTCGCGCTTCCAGGCTGTGCGACTTCGGTGTCATGTATGAGTTGCGGCTCCTCCACCGCGGCCACGCGCGGCAGGAATACGCTGAACGCGCACCCCATTCCGAGCGCGCTTTTCACCACCACGAACCCGCCGCTCTGCTTCACGCTTCCGTACACCGTCGAGAGCCCGAGCCCTGTTCCCTTTCCCTGCTCTTTCGTGGTAAAGAACGGCTCGAAGATCCGGTTCAGCACCTCCGGCGTCATCCCAGTCCCGTTGTCGGTCACAGTGATGGCGACGTACGCGATGTCCTCCGCTTCCGGGTGATCGCGCACCTCCTCCGCCGCCACGTTCCTTGTCTCGATCGACAGCGTGCCCCCGAGCGGCAGCGCGTCCCGAGCGTTGACGACCAGATTCAACACCACCTGCTCGATTTGTCCCGGGTCGGCTCGCACTGAGCCCAATGCCGGATCGAGTGTAATCGTGAGCGCGATGTCCTCTCCGACGGTGCGGCGCAGGATCCGTCCGAGGTCGGCAATGAGCGCGTTGAGCACGAGTGTCCTTGGCTTCAGTAATTGCTTTCGGCTGAACGCCAGCAGCTGCCGCGTCAACGAACTCGCACGGTTGGCCGCGCGTTCGATCTCCTCCAGTTCCTCGCGCACTGCTTTTGGCGAGCCGGGGTCGGCCAGCGCGAGATCGGTATTCCCCTTGATGACCGTCAGCAGGTTGTTGAAGTCGTGGGCCACTCCGCCGGCCAAACGACCCACGGCCTCCATCTTCTGGCTCTGACGCAATTCCTCCTCTGCCCGCTGCCGGTCGGCCACCACCGAATTGAAGCCCAGCCGCAGCTTGCCGATCGCGTCCTCGCTCACGACGTCGAGGGCCACGGTGTGGTCGCCCCCACGGAAGCGCTGCATCGCCCCCAGGATCTCGAGCACGTTCCGCTCCAGATACTGCTGGCTCTGGCGGTCGTGCTCGGCCGCGAGCGCGACCACCAAGCGGCGCCCGTGAGCGGCCTGCAATTGGAGGTAGAGCACCGCGCAGGCCGCGAGGAGGACCAGCGTGCGGAACCACCACGTTGCCCAGAAGGGAGGCAGGATCGTGAGGCCAATCGTGGCGCCCTGCTCGTTCCAGGCTCCATCGTTGTTGCTTGCCTTTACGTGAAAGACGTAATGGCCAACCGGCAGGTTGGTATACGTAGCGGTGCGCGTGGTGCCGACCTCGTTCCAGTCCTTGTTGAGCCCTTCGAGTTTGTAGGCGTATTGGTTCTTTTCCGGCGCGGCGAAGTCGAGGGCCGCGAACTCCAGGGTGAACACCGACTGCTCGTGCCGCAGGACCAACTCCCTGGCGACGACGATGCTCGTCTGCAACGGCGAGCCCTCCGCGCCAATCGTCACGGGCTTGTTGAACAGTTGAAACCCCGTGAGCGCGACTGGAGGCAGGTGGGAGTTTCGCGTGACGCGCTCTGGATGAATGGCGTTGAAGCCCTGATCGCCGCCGAAATACAGCGTGCCATCGTGCGAGCGATACGATGCGCCGACGTTAAACAGGTTCCCCTGAAGCCCGTCGGCGATCGTGAGTGCCCGTCCCGATTTCGTCGTAGGATCGTACTCGATGATTCCGCGGTCGCCGCTGACCCACAGGTGGTGCGCCGCATCCAGCGCGAGCCCGGCAACCCCACCACTCGGCAGGCCGTCGGCGTCCGTGAAGTGATCGATCGTATTTGTGCGGCGGTTGATCCGGTCCAGTGCCGTCGAGGTGCCGACCCACACGATTCCCGGCTCGGACTCGAGCACCGCCTGCACCTGATTGCTACTCAGTCCGGACGGCCCAGCCTCGTATCGGGTTCTCGTTCCCGTCCGCGGATCGAGCACGACGAGTCCATCGGTCAGGGTGCTAAGGAGGAGAGTACCGTCGCTTGCCTCGGTGATGGTGCGAATCCGGCTCTCGCTCGTTCGGCCAACCTTGAACGCAGTGAAGGTGCCGTGCTCCAGGTCGAAGCGCTGCAAGCCCATCGACTCCGTCCCAATCCAGAGCGCACCGGCTCGATCGACGAGCAGGGAGAACACCCGATCTTCAATGAGACCACTGTTCTTCGTGGTGAACGGCGTGAAGCGGCCCGTCTCGGGATCGAAGCGGTTGATGCCCCCGCCGATGTTTCCGACCCAGAGTTTACCGGCGTGGTCCTCGGCGATCGCGATGACGGCGTCGAAGTTGAGGTTGCTCGTGTGCGAGTTGTAGCGCATGAACTTCCCGGTGGCGGGATCGAAGCGGTTGAGACCCCCGCCGTCGGTCACGACCCACATGATCCCGTGCCGGTCCTCCCAGAACCGGAACACTGAATTGGAGCTCAGGCTGGTTGCATCACCGGCGGTCGTACGGTAGCGACGGATCGCGTCGCCATTCTGCCGTACGATGTTTACCCCACCAGCATAGGTGCCGACCCAGAGTGTGCCGACTGCATCCGCGTAGAGCGCATAGATGGAATCGTTGTTGAGACCCGTCGGGTTGTTCGGGTCGAACTGATTGTGCTGAAAGTGCAGGGTGGCGAAGTCGAGGTAATCAAGCCCGCCATTCTCCGTCCCCACCCACAGACCACGCGCGCCATCGAGCAGGAGCATGCGGACCGTGTTGACGGCGAGGCTCTGCGGATTCGCAGCCTCATGCTGAGTGCGCGTGACCACACCGGTCGTGTAGTCGAGCTGCACGAGACCACCAGGCCGGCCCATGCCGAGCCACATGGCGCCGGCAAAGTCCTGAACAATGGAGAGCACTTCGTTGCTCGGAAGACTCGTGGGGCTGGCCGGCGCGGTCATGTTGTGCGTCCAGCTGCGCACGCGCCCCGTGAGGGGGTCGAGCTCGCGAAGACCCTCGTCGATTGTGCCGATCCAGAGATGCCGTGCGCGATCCGCCGCGAGCACGACGACCTCGCCTTTGACGAGGGGAACCCCCGACACGCTGTTCCGGTAGAGTGTCGCTGTGCCCGTGGCGCGATCGAACTGATAGAGCCCTCGCGTCGTTCCGAGCCAGAGCGTGCCCCTGACCTCCATGATGGACGACACGGCTACCTGCTGGCCGCGTACGATCGGGTAGTTGACGAACGCATCGCGCGCCGGGTCGTAGCGGCTCAACCCGGCGGCGGTGCCCACCCAGAGCGTCTTCTGTTCATCGGCATACAGTCCTTCCACTTCTGAGTCGCCGAGGCTCGTCGTGTCGCTTGCTCGGTGCCGGTAGACGGCGACGCTTGCGCCATCGTACCGGTTGAGCCCCTTCTGCGTGCCGAGCCACATGAAGCCACGGCTATCCTGCGTAATGGACTTGACCCACGTGCTGGAGAGCCCGTTGTCCGGAGTCAGTTGCCGAAACTGCAGCTGCTGTGAAGGCGGCCGTGAGCGTGCCAAAGGCACCTGCGCTGCGACGCCCGGTACCGCAATGCCGACCAGCGCGAACAGCAGGGCTACACGCGAAGCGCGGATGCGGCTGCGGGTCACGATGAGGCGAACAGCGGTGCGGAGACAGCGAACGTGGGCCATGAACCAACTCAGTAGGAGGCAATTATCGTCGGCGCCTCGTCGGTGCGTTGGCGGTAGTTGGCCTTTACAACAGGAATGGCAAAGCGCGCATCGCGGAACGGATGGCGCGCCTCTCCTGCGTGCGAATGAGTATCGGCACGAGAAGCCGTTTCCTTGGTCGCAGTCACTGCTATTGCGATTGCACGCTGGTGAGATTGAGCGCTATTACGGAAATTGCTCATCCCCCGACTGGAACACATACATGCGGGTCCTTCGCTGCGATCGGGACGACAAATTGCCATGAGACGACTCACGTTGCTGTCCCCGCTCCTGCTGCTACCCTTTGCGCCCCACAGCGCCCAGTCGCAGGACGCCCTCAACTGGTCGCTCCGCGGAACCAATTCGTCGAGTTACACCATGACGGCCGACGGCTCTCCGCTAACTGCTGCCGGAGCAACTCTTTCTCTAAAGTCTACCAGCGCGACCGCGAACGGTTTTGGCGCCCTGACTGCCGGAGTTCCCGCAGACACGCTGGCCGGTCGTCGCGTGCGAATCTCGGCGGATATCGAGACGCGAGACGTCTCGACCTCCGCGTCTGTCTGGCTGCGCGCCGACAGTGGCGGAAAGATGTTGGCCCTGGACAATGGCGCCGATCAAGGGATCAGGGGTACGACCACCGGCGCGAAGCACATGGACGTCACGCTCTACGTGCCGAGCTCCACGACAACCCTCATTTTTGGACTGTTGCTGTCCGGCGCTGGCGAGGCGACGGCGCGGAACGTTCACATCGTCGCAGGTCCTGTGATTACGGCCACCACTCCGCTCGCGCCCGAAGCACAGCAGGAGTTGGACTCGGCCCTCACGATTGTGCGGCGCTCATCCCTGTGGCGTGACACGCTGACGTGGAGCCGAGTCGAACCAGAGGTACGCGCGATAGCGGCTGGATCGGAAACGGCGGCAGACACGTACCCCGCAATTCGTGCGCTCCTCACTCGACTCGGCGACCATCACAGCTTTCTCATGAAGCCGCAGGGCGCGTCAGCGTTCCGTGCCGGTGGCGCGCAAAACCCGCGGCCGGTGATTCGTGTGCAGACGGATAGTGTTGGCTACATCCACGTTCCGGCCTATAGCGGCGCGGACAGCGCGGCAGCGGATGTCTACGTTCGGGCGGTGCACGACTCGCTGGTTCGCGCGGTTGCCCATGGCGCCGGCGCCTGCCGGTGGATCCTCGACCTGCGCACCAACAGCGGTGGCAACATGTGGCCCATGCTCGGTGGCCTGCGTCCCTTCCTGGGTGAAGCGGGACTCGGCTCATTCGTTTCGGCGTCGGGAAGCGCTCCCCTCTGGCACGCGCGAGATCAGGTCGACGTAAAGCCGCCGATGACGCTTGCACCGCTGGAGTCGGCGAATGTTGCGGTGCTCACGGGCCCGCGCACGGCGAGCTCCGGCGAAGCGGTGGCGATCTCCTTCATTGGACGGCCGAGGACTCGCTTGTTTGGATTGCCAACCGCGGGTCTTTCGACGGCGAACTCCACGATGACGCTCCCGGACGGCGCGATGATCCTGTTGACGACTGCCGTGGAGGCGGATCGAACCGGCAAGCGCTACGGAGAAAAGATTGCACCGGATGAAGTCGTACCAGCGGCGGCGAGTGGCGTGGCGGGCGATCCGCAGGTGGAGCGCGCGGTCGCGTGGCTCCAGTCGCAAACCTGCGGGTAACCACCGCCGCGCGGATCTCCGGTCCTCATGCCTCTCGCCCTTGTCATACGCGGGGAACAGGGTAGGTTGAAATTTCAGCACACAACCTCCTTTTATTGCAGGTTCTCCGCATGCCGAAGCACATAGGAATCCTGCTGCTCATTGGGCGCTGTCTTGGTGCGCAGACCAGTGCAGCCGCTCACCGTCCTGTATTCGACGTACATCAGCACGCGGTGTTCACGCCGGCCGGCACCGACGCCATGATGGCGTCGATGGACTCCCTCAACGTGCGCCATGCGGTGTACATCGGATCGTTCGAGCAGCTTTCCGCACTCCCGGATACGACGTCACGTCACCTGATTCCCGCCTTGATGTTCCCGTGCGATGGCGGTCGCATGCCGAACGCCGGCGTGACCTGTTTTCCGGGAGCCGGCACTGACTTCCCCGACGTGCAATGGTTGCGTCAGCAAGTGAAGGCGCACCGCATCGAGATGTTCGGCGAGATCGGCGCACAGTATCTGGGCATCGCACCGAACGATGCGCGCCTCGAGCCCTACTTTGCGCTGGCCGAGGAGCTCGATGTTCCGGTGGGGATTCACTTGGGGATTGGGCCACCGGCAGTGGCGTATCCAGACACGCCGTTTCCGGCATTCAAGTCGCCACGCTATCGCGGTGCGGCGGGCGATCCGTATCTCCTCGAAGATGTTCTCGTGCGACATCCAAAGCTGCGTGTTTACGCGATGCATGCTGCGTGGCCTGAAATCGAGCGCATGCTCTACTTGATGTGCATGCATCCGCAATTGTACGTGGACATCTCCGTTCTCCAATACGCGATTGCGCGTCCCGCGTACATGATCGCGTTGAAGACGCTTGTGGACGCAGGGCTGTCAGACCGCATCATGTTCGGGTCCGATGGTGGACCGCGCTTTGTCGCCATGGGAATCGACGCCATCGAGAAGGCACCGTTTCTGTCGGAGAAACAGAAGAGCGACATCCTCTACGACAATGCGATGCGCTTTTTCCGCAACGATCAAGCAGCGGCTGTTAAACTACCTTCACGCGTTTGCGGTAGTTGAGCGTTGCGCCAGCGTCCCAGATGCACACGACGTAGGCGCTTCCTTCTTCTGGTCAACGCGAGACAATCGCTTGAACTTCCTCGAAGATTTCGTCAGCAAGGGCCACGTTGCCGCGCGCCATGATTCTCAACTCTTCGCGCGTGATCCAGCCCGAGGCGGCGCGATGCGCTGCCTTCTGCAATTTGAGACGCGCCTGCATCGCCTCTACGTCCGCATACGTCGTCATCCTGGTAGGCTCTGATCCAGCACGCGCGACTGCCACTGTAAGCCTCGCTTCGTGCGCAGTGCGAACCTCTATGAGGGCGGTGTCGTACGGGAAGAACTTCGTGTCCACCGACGCGGGCGCGTTGATGGCACCAGCGGCTTCGGCGTTACTCGTCACGACGTACTTGCCTCCGACTTCCGATACGAAATCGTACACCAGCTTCGTCTTCAGCATTCGCAGAAACGACGCGGGCGCGTCGATGAGTCGAAGATTCAGGACGCCGGCGAAGAGATTCCTGAGCACTTGCTGCATTCGCGGATGCACCTGATAGTGCCCCGCGCACGTCTCGCCGTCCGCAGAAATCATGTTCCTGACCATTGTGCGCGCCATCACCGACGTCGAATTGTTGCTGACGTTGATCGTCTCATGATCGCCAAGGTATCGATAGCCGACAGCTTCCAGCGCGTGCCTGAACCGGTGATACTCAGTGAGGTCCAGATGTGGGAACTGGAACTCCTGTACGGACACGTTCGTATCGGGCTGGCCATAGAGCGCCTTCATCCTCGCGACGAGATGCTCTGCGTATTCGCGTCGTGGTCCCATGAAACCTCCATCTCAGCATGACCTGCAGGTGCAGCGAGAAAAGCGGGAATTGGGTGTCATCCCGCAGGAGCGAGCGCAGCGAGCGAGTGTCGGGATCTACCGGACGATCTCGCGAGGCAGGCCGAGGTTGGACGAAGAGCAGGCCCCCCACTCGCTACCTGAGGGTGACCGGGTTGGCGTGCCGGAGGTTAGGCAAGCGTAGGGGCTCTCTAATCGCTTGGATAGGCACAGCATGCAATTCGGGACACGCACACGATTGGCAGGTCTGTTCGGAGTACTGATGTGCGTCGCCTGCAGCGCCACCGAACCAAGCGGCACAACGGCTTGGAGTTCTGATCAGGCGAATGTTGTCATCGTCGGCAACGCGACGACAGTACAAGTGCTTGCCTCTGGTGGGTGCTACGGCTCCTACGGTTCAATCGACCAGGTCATTCCCTCCGGCGCCTTCACCCTGCCCGGCACATATACGCAATTGACCGGAGCGTATCCGGGGCACGTCGAGTACGCAGCGGAGTATTCAGGCGACGTTACCGGCAACGCGATGACGCTCACGATTACCATCCCTTCACAGCAGCGGACGATCGGTCCTTTTCACCTCAATGCTGGCGTCGCGAACACGTGGTCGGCGTGCCTGTACCCGTAACGTCGACCTACTTCCAGTGCATTTGCAGGAACGTGAGAAAAACGTCCCAGTCCGACGGAATTGTCCCGTGCCCGCCCGAGTGCATGTAGTAGCCAAGCGTGTGCAGAACGGGCTGGCCCGCGGACGGCATCGTGTCGACGTCCAGTGCACGCGCGCCGAGCAAGGTGAACACCGGCCCCGCCGCGACGGCGGAGAGGAATTCGCCCTTGGGGTCTGACCAGAAATCCGTGTCACCCGTCTGCAACAACACAGGCCGCGGTGCAATGAGCGACACGAGCATGTGTCCATCCATCGGGAGCTCGTTCACCCGGTTGCCGAACGTGCCGTAATTGGCGGCAAACTGGTACGCGTAGCGTATCGGCGCCGTCATGTGCGCCACGGTTTCGCCATAGTTGCGCCGACTGAGCGCAGCGCCCGATTCGCCCGAGCAACTCGCGATCACGATCGCGAACCGCGTGTCTCGCGCGCCAGCCCAGAGCACCGTCTTCCCGATGCGCGAAACGCCCACGAGTGCAACGCGCTTCGCGTCGACACCCGCATTGGTCTCGAGGTAATCCATCACGCGACTGACACCCCACGCCCACGCCGCAATTGTGCCCCATTCATTGGGCGCCGGCATTGTCTGCCCAGGCGCGAGATACGTCGACCGCACGCCGAGCTGTGCGCCGCCCGCAAAGTCCGGATCGATGTCGCCGTAATACAGCGTCGCGACACCGATGCCTTGCGCCAGGAACGGAAGCGGGTTGAGTCGCCCAAAGCCCGGCCCCGGCTTTGGCGGGGGTGCAGGCACGCGCTTGCCATCGCGACCCCAGATCATTCCAGGCGTAACGCCCGCGTCATCGATGGTATTGGCATTTGCCGTAAAGCTCACGTTCAGCAGCACGGGTGACGGCCCGCGCGCGTTCGACGGCAGGTAAAGCAGCAGGTCGACCTTGGGGCCGGCCGAGTCTTTCGTGAAGTACACTGTCACCTGGCGCCGCACGGCTCTTCCATCGAGCGCCGAACTCGACGTCTCCGTTGTGCGGAACCACAAGTCGGCGGGTCGGCCGGGCGCGCGTCCAAACTGATTCTCCTCGAACAGCTTCACGAGTTCCGGCCGACGCTCGGCAAACCATGCCTTCGCATCGCGCACCGGCTTTCCGTTCGCGAGTACGAGCGGATCGGGCAGGGTGTACGTGCCGACTTTGGATTCGTCGTAATTCACCGGAATGCCGGCAACGACCGCCGCTGGTGCTGGGGCAGCTTGCCCGTTCGCGTAAAGCGGAACGAGCAACAGCGTTGCAAGTTGCAGAGTCGCGAAGCGGAGTCTATGCGGCATGATGGTGGGTTCCGGCGCGTGTCCGCGAAACATGAGCGCGAGCCTGAGCTGCGCAATGAGCAGGTCGAGCTTGGCTGGGAGCTCGGAGTCCTAGCGGGAAGGCAAGCTGAACACCGCTCCATGCGGCACCGCAGGTCCGCTGCCGCCATGCGGCCACGCAATGCCTTCCATGCGAAGCCCTGTCTCTGCACTCCCCGCCGCGCGGAATCGCTCGTCTAACGCAAGCTTCCCTGTCGCTTCGTCGAAGCTCGCAATCAACACACGAGTCTTCATCGCCTGATAACCTGTTATGACGACTCGCTTGTGATTGGGCTCGATCCCAATCCAGTGCGGCACATCAGTTTGCCCAAGCGTTACGCGCGACACCTCTCTCGGCTGGGTGGGGTCTGATACGTCCAGGCTCACCACGGCGCTCCACGCCGGCACCGTAACCAGGTAGTACTTCCCAGCCACGATGGGCACGGCGCAGTACGTCCCCGCCTTACGCGGAAATGACGCCACCAACCGCGCACTCGGACTGGTCGTCGCAATGCCGTCCAGCAGATACAAACCGCAATTGAAGGTCGACACCAACACGGTCTTGCCGTCACTCAGTATGCGAGGCTCCGCGGGACGATACCCTTCGTCACCGCGCGGCCCATTCGGCAACTGAATCGTGCGTTGCAAGGACAGGTCAGACAAACGCCACAACTGCAACGCCTGCGTCGTGTCGCGATTGTCCATGTCGCTGGTCGTCACGATCACGCGATCCACGCCCGGGAGAATGGCGGCCGAGTAGGGGCGAACGCGGCGATCAACGCCGGCGATGTTGGAGGACGCTGAACGCACCACGGATCCGCGAGGCGTCAGTTCGGCCAGACCGCCCGGCGCCACGCCAAGTGAATCGTGCTGCATCTGGAACGTCGACAACACGTTTCCATTCGGCAGACGCCAGAAGCTGTGCGGATGCATCAGCGCACCGACCTCGCCGAACTGCTTCTCGAGACGCGGTGCCGTTGGCTTGGACAGATCGAAGATGAACGACTGTCCAGAGCCATATCCATTCGCGAACAGCAATCCGTCTGCCGACATCACATGTTCGGTGTGATGCGTGCGATTTCCTCTCCCCGGCACCGCGAGCGTCGTCACCAGCGCGCCGTAGTGATCGGCCGTCCTGTTGTCGCGCACGTCATAGACGGCCAGAAAATCCGGGCCGGAACTATCCGCTGACGACGACCAGAGATACAGGTAGTCGCTGGACGCAATCGATGACGCGGGCGCGACTCGTTGCGCACGCGCGCTCGCGCCGCTCCCAGCAATCGCGAAGAGAAGTGCGGCGCCCGTCAGTACTCGTCGCATGGAGCTCCGTTGAGTATGCAAATCTCTTAGAGGCGCGATTGGACGTACGCGCCTGGCGTCACACCAATCGTCGCGCGAAAGTCGCGGATGAAATGCGCCTGGTCGGCGTAGCCCAACTCCCACGTCACCGTACGCACATCGGCCGGCGGATACGCAGTCAACCGCTCGGCCGCCGCTCGCAAGCGATAGCGCTTGATCACCCACGCGGGACTCACGCCGACGTATCGCGCGAACACGCGATGCAGCGTCCTCTCACTGCGCCCGCTTGCTTGTACGAGGTCGCCTACATGCTTGACGTCCGCATTGCGTGCGATGAGCGACACCAGCGCCGCTACCTCTTCTGCGATCTCGTCACGCGCTGGCAAGTGCGCGCCGAGAAATGCGTCGAGATGTGTGGTGACAATTGCGGAGTGAGCTGCAGAGTCGCCACGGCATGCGAACGCTTCGTCGAAAAGGTCGGACGCCCAGGACTCATGCTGCGCTCGGGTTCCGTCTAACAGGTCCGACGCCGGCACGACACGATCCGTCAATTCTGCAATCGACCGTTTCACGAACGGAAAGAATCCGCCAGGACGGAACTTGACCCCAACGACGCACCCCTCGCCCTCGATGCGCATGCGAAATGTGCCCCGTACCACCCCCATGACTCGAGCGCGCCCGTCCTGGATGTGCATGTGCACGCACGGGTCGAGGAGGGACGCCGCGTCGCGCGGTGGAACGCCGCGACGGTCCCAACGCGAGAGCCAGTAGTGGTCGACGAACGGCGCGAGCTCAGCCGACGGCACGCACTTGACGTGATTGAAACGCGCTGGACCCGTGAGGGACGCGCTTGAGTCTGACGGCGGAGCGGGCCGAGGGCCAAGGCAAAGCGACATCTATGCGTTTGTGGGAATTTGCGTGTGGACTGCGGACGTGGACAGCGCCGCGTCGGGTGGCGGATTTCTTCAAGACGGTGTTCGCGCGGGCCGCTAGCCTGATCCTGTAGTCGCCGACAACAGGTCACGTATGCGAACGCAGACGAGACCGCGCTGCCCCTTAGAGAATATCTCATGACTTCAATTCCGCCAATCGTCGCCACGGACGCGGGTTCCACCGGACCCGGATCGTTCAATGCCAATACGCTGAGCGCCTCACTCACTGCGACGTCCCTGCCAGCGAGTCTCGCGTGGTATCGTGACGTGCTCGGCTTTGCCGTGTCCCGCACATTCGAGCGTGGAGGGACGATGATGGCCGCATCGCTCAGGGCCGGTAGTGTCCAGGTGCTGCTCACGCAGGACGATGGTGCCAAGGGCGCAGACCGGGCCAAGGGCGAGGGCATTTCGCTCCAACTCACCACGAGCCAGAACATCGACGAGCTGGCTCAGCAGATTAAGGAGCGCGGCGGCACGTTGGCGATGGAACCTGCCGACGTGATGGGCGCGCGCGTGTTTCGGTTGCGTGACCCGGACGGATTCAAGCTGGTGATTTCGTCGGAGCGATAACTCGGCAGCGCAGCCCGAGGCGGTTGGACTAACATTCGTGGCGACACCTCGCATCGTCCGTTACTCCGACCGCACAATTCCTTGGGCAATATTCTCATCGCGGCCCTCGCCTGGTTCGCGCTCGCGGTGCACCTCGCGGTGGGCGTTGCCACGTGGCGGCGCGTGAGTGCGCTGCCGCTGCTACCGCTGCTGAACCTCGCCGTCGCGGTGGGCGTGCTGGGCTACTGGATCCCGCGGTGGTATAGCTATGTGTTTCGGGGCATACAGTGGTATGCGACCGACCAGATCGTGCCGTTGTACGCACTGCTGGTCTGCGCGCTCGCCATGTCTTCACTCACTGGCCGGCCCTTGAGCAACGTTCCCCACTGGATCGTGTTCGCCATCGACACCATCGTGCTGATTGGTGCCGTCGCGTTCTTCGCGCTCTTCAAGATCAATCGGCTGTTCTGACGCGACTCTGGCCTGCGCAGAAACTTCCGCGCACGGGTCGTCGTACAGCGGGAATATCAAGAAGTACCTACCCGATCTTGCCCGCGACAACTGCACATGCAAATGTGGACCGATCGAACCGACATGCGACGTCGGGGCGCCAACCGCCGCGTCCTGCTCATCGCAAGCTGCGCCCTCTTGTCCGCGTGTCATCCCGGCAATGAGGTCGCCCGTAAGCTCCGCGTCGCGTGCGATGCGGGCAACGCGCAAAGTTGCCACGACTACGCGGTGAAGCTCCAAAGAGGCGAATACACTCTCCGCGACCTCCCGCGCGCCGCCGTCCTCTACGACACCGCG
>JBDTMO010000009.1:0-21946 GCA_039934235.1 bacterium
CGCCCTGCCGGCACCCCCGAGTTGCGTTTTCAACTCAGCATTCTTTGCGCGGGACACGGTTTGCACCGAATCACTCAGACTACAATTTGTACTGATGCAAATTCCAATCGAGACGTTCCAACTTCCCAATGGGTTGTTCGTTGTACTCTCACAGGATCACACGGCGCCAATCGTCGCAGTGAACCTCTGGTATCATGTCGGCTCAGCCAATGAACGTCCGGGACGCACTGGATTTGCCCACCTGTTTGAGCACATGCTCTTCCAGGGATCCGCTGACGTGGGGTCGAACGAACACTTCGAGTCCGTCCAACGCGCAGGCGGCACGCTCAACGGGTCAACGTGGCTCGACCGCACAAATTACTACGAAACCGTCCCGTCCAACCAACTCGAGTTGGCGCTGTGGCTGGAAGCGAATCGAATGGGATATCTGCTGCCCGCGATGACGCAACAAAAGCTCGATACACAGCGTGACGTTGTGCAGAACGAACGACGATGGTCCATGGACAATCAGCCGTATGGCACGTGGTGGGAGCGTCTTCCGGCATTGGCCTTTCCCCCGGAGCATCCCTTCCATCATTCGCTCATTGGCTCCATGTCCGACCTCGACGCCGCGAGCCTCGACGACATTGCAACGTTTTTCTCGACGTACTACACGCCAGACAACGCCGTGCTGTCCATTGCCGGTGACTTTGATTCGGACGAAGCACGCGACATGGTTACGCGACACTTTGGCGGAATCCCTCGGGGAGAAGGAAAACCACCGCTCCCGGATATGTCGCTGCCGTCGGTCTTCGGTGCGCCGCTGCGCGAGGTCGTGCCGGACGATGTCATGCTCCCGCGATTGTTCATTGCCTTTCGCTCACCGGTTTTCGGCACAGATGAGTATTTCGCAGCCAGCGTGACGAGCGCGATACTCGGCCTCAAGAAAGGCAGTCGCTTCCATCGCACACTCGTACGCGAACAGCAGGTGGCCGCAGACGCAACCGCATTCACGTATGATCTCGCAAAAGGAAGCGACCTGCTCGTCGTCGATGTGACAGCACGGCCTGGCATTACCACGGACGCACTCGAAAAGGCCGTGCACACCGAACTCGATCGAGTTGTTTCCGATGGTGTTACAGAAGACGAAGTCGCGCGCGCGATTGCCCTTGTAGAAACTGACCTCGTGATAACGCTACAATCCGCAGGCGATCGAGCCGACCGCCTGTCGATGTTCACCACGTACTTTGGCGATCCCGGTCTCGTCAACTCTCAAGCCGAACGATATCGAGCCGTGACTGTTGAGCGAGTCAATGCTTTTGTGCGCGAACGACTCGTTTCAACGAATCGCGCGAGTCTCGTCTTCGTCCCACGTGAGCCAGTGGAAGCGGCCGGACAGAGCGAGTTGGCAATGGCGGAGGCTCCGTGAACGTGACGATCTCACAACCTGGAACCGGGGCGCCGACATCAAGACCATCGCCCGCGTTACCGCGAGCCTATCACTTTCCGCACTTTGAACGACGTGCGCTGGGAAATGGCATGCAACTTCTTGTGGCACCGGTTCCCAAATTGCCACTCGTCACCGTGCTCGCGCTTGTGGAAGCAGGTGCATCAGTGGAACCGCGGGGCCAACAGGGCGTGGCAGCACTGACTGCGCGTCTGCTTCTCGAAGGCGCAGCGGGTATGGACGGTGCGGCGCTCGCAGATCGCTTCGAGCGCATCGGAGCATCCGTCGAGGCCCGCGCCGATTGGGATGTCGCGACGGTCTCGCTGACAGCGTTACGTGAACGGCTCCCAGATGCGCTGTCTCTCGTTCGCGACCTTTTGCGCTGGCCGGAATTCCCCGAAAGAGAAGTACAACGTCTCAAGGAACAACGACTCGCTGACCTGTTGCAACAACTCGCCGAACCGCGCGGTCTTGCCGACGAGCAGTTTGCGCACGCTGCGTATCACGCAGACGCGCGCTATGCATTGCCCGAGGAAGGCGATGCCGCGAGTGTGCACGCCCTCACGCGCACGGACGTAACCGCTTTCTATGCTGCCAGATATCAGCCGGCGGGTATGACGCTGATCTTTGCTGGCGACGTAACGATGGAATCCGCAGAAGCCCTGGCAGAGACCTTGTTCGGGGACTGGACTGGAATTCATCCTGCACCAGCACCGCGCGGGATCGATCAGGCGCAGCCGGGAAAGCTTGTGCGGGTGGTCGCGAAAGCCGATGCCCCACAGTCGGAACTACGCGTAGGCCATGTCGGGCTCCCGCGCACGACCGCCGACTATTTCGACACGGTCGTCATGAACGCCGTGCTTGGCGGCCTCTTTTCGTCGCGCATCAATCTCAATTTGCGCGAAGTTCACGGGTACACCTATGGAGCCTCCTCCGCCTTCGAATGGCGGCGTGGTGCTGGGCCATTTGTTGTGCACACCGCGGTGAAGAGCGACGTAACCGGCGCGGCCGTGCAGGAGATACTAAACGAGATCGAGCGCATGCGCTCTGCTCCCATCAGCGACGATGAGCTCACGCTCGCCACGAGCTATCTCGACGGTGTATTCCCGATTCGCTACGAAACCACAGCGGCAATTGCCGGTGCCCTGGCCAACCTTGTCATTCACGATTTGCCCGAGAACTACTACGATGTCTATCGTGCCAAGGTGCGAGCCGTGACAACCACCGGCGTCCTGGTCGCCGCCGAGCGCCATCTGCATCCGGATCAATTGCGCATCGTTGTCGTTGGCGACGCCGAGATCGTGGCTCCGCTGCTAGGCGCAGTTACCGGAGTCGCGCCCGAAATCGTCACTGTCGACGGCAACGAGGTCGCGAGATGACGTCGCGACAGAAGACGCAGAATGAACCAGCAGTCGTAACTGCTGAGGAACTACGCAAGCGAAAAAAAGGAAACCGTCCAATCGAAATGCTCGATAGCCGAGAGTTGTATAGCGGCAAGATCATTTCGCTGAACAGGGACACGGTACGGCTTCCAGACGGCACGACGGCGGAAATGGACATAGCGCGCCACCCAGGTGCATCTGCGGTTGTTCCCTTCATGAGCGGCCCGTTGGGCGATGAGCCGCAAATACTGCTGCTGAGGCAGTATCGATATGCGGCAGGTGGCTACTTGTACGAAGTCCCTGCCGGCCGGCTCGACGAAGGCGAAACGCCCCTGGAATGCGCAGTGCGTGAACTCAAAGAAGAGACGGGCTGCACCGCAGACCACATCGAGCCGATGACGTCTATTCTGACGACACCCGGATTTACGGATGAGGTCATTCATCTCTTCATGGCAGCGGGGCTCACACACGGCGAGCACAACCGTGAAGCGGACGAATTCGTCGATTTGGTAATCATGCGCCTGTCAGAAGCGCTCGAGCGGATCAGTAGGGGGGACATAACCGACTCCAAGACCGTCCTCGCCATCCTGTTCGCGGCAGGCTTCAAGACGGGCTGACGCGCCTGACAGTCTCGACTGCCCCCTCGGCAGGCCAAAGAAACTAGAATGCCCTCGGATGTGTCAAAAGTGGACACATCCGGGGGCATTCTGGTGTGTTGTTCTAAAAAGAGGACAGCAAGCGCTCCTTCAGACTGAAGCTGTGATGGGGAATTAGTAATGTAAATCGTTGTCATACAACGACTTACAAAATGTTCCATCGAGTATCCCATCCGGCACGGCACCTGCTTTTACACCGGTGCAGGGAAGAGCAATGAATCCGCACCCTTTCGCCGGACCGGGGGATAACACCATGGCTGACATCGCACTGAAGCGGACCGCCCCAAAGGGGCCTTCGATCCGCGAACAACTTCGCGCGATGGACGACGCTGAAATCGTCACATCCTTTCTGGGTGGCGAAGAGCGAGCCTTTCAGGAACTCGTCGAGCGCTACCAGACGCGTCTCTTGAACTTCATATATCGGACAATCGGCGACCGCGAGAAGGCAGAGGACCTCGTTCAAGAGGTGTTCATTCGGGTCTACCGACATCTGCACCGCTTCGACCGGTCGAAGAAGTTCTCGACATGGGCGTACACCATAGCATCGAATTTGGCCAAGAACGAGTTGCGGAACCGCTCGCGGAACCCGCTCGTGCTGTTCCAGACCATCAAGGGAAACTGGGACGACGACGATCGTCCCCTGCAGTTCGAGGACACGACGGCTCGCCCAGATGACCTGTACAGAAAGCGCCATCTGCAGGAACTCGTTGCCGAGACCGTTGCGAAGCTACCAGAGCATCATCGTCAAGTCTTCGTGCTACGCGAGCTGGAAGGCAAATCGTACGAGGAGATCGCTGAAATCACGGACTGCAACCTGGGAACAGTGAAATCACGGCTCAACCGGGCACGGAACGCGTTTGCGGAAATCATCGAGCCCTGGGTGGATTGATCGCGCGGAAATGAAGTGAGGAGGAACGAACGAGGCGGTCGCGAAGCCCATTAGCTTCGCGACCGCCTCGTGTTTCCTGTATCCTTGAGCCGAGTCGTTGGAACTGCGCCGTGTACCCCGTGTATGCAGGGCAGCAAGTCAGCTTCCTCACCAGCACACTGCCCCAATGAACTGTCGGGAATTTCGGCGAAAGCATGGTGCATACGTCGATGACACACTCCGCGGCGTGGACATCGACAGAATGGCGGGACACCGCCAGCTCTGTGAGCGCTGTTCACAACTGGATACGCGTGTACGGCGGGCGCTCCTGATTGCACGAAACCTTCCGACCATTCAGCCTTCTGCGGCGTTCAGCGATCGCCTGCAGGCACGCCTGAAGGAAGAACGGGCTTCAATCGAGCTCGCGCGATATGTGGAGGCGGCGCGGTCAACCCAGCGAATTCGTCCGTTCTCTGTTGGAGCGTATTCCGTAATTGCTGCTGGAGTGCTTGTCGCAGCGGGCCTTGCCGGAGCCGTCGCGTTCGGAAACACGCGCGACGATGTGATTCGATTGGCACCCGTCGTCGCTTCGCGTCCAGAAGCCGAGTCGTCACCACTCACGACGCCGACGATTATCGCTTCGATGCCAGCTGGAATGCCGCTGTGGCCCGCGGTGTTCGTCGCGCAGCAGGCGCCATGGCACCTCGCAAGCGACGCCGGTAGTCACTAACTCAGTGGCACTCTAGGCCGCGTTCGGCGCGACAACCTGTCGTGCTATATTCCTCACATGGCGTCCGCCGGCGAGAAAGCGCTCCATGCCGCGCTGAAAAAGCGCGAATTCGACCCCGTGTACTACTTCTACGGAGACGATGACTTTCTCAAGGACCTCCGTGTTCGAGAGCTTGTCGACGGAGCGGTAGACCCAGCGACACGCGACTTCAATCTCGAATATCGCCGCAGTGCTGAAGTCGACGCCGAAGTTCTCGACTCCTTGTTGAGCACGCCGCCCATGCTTGCCGAGCGCAGGGCTGTCGTCCTGCGGGACGTGGACAAGCTCAAAAAGGACGCCCGCAAGATCCTGGATGACTACCTGAAGCGACCCGCAGCGGACACGGTGCTGCTATTGGTATCTGCGTCGGGCATCAGGATCGACAAGGTGCTCAGTGATCGAAGCACACCAGTAGAATTCGCGCCGCTCACCGGAGACCGGGTACTGAAGTGGGTGTCGTATCAGGCCGAAACGGTGCTGGGACGTTCCATTACGCCAGCTGCGGTATCACTGCTTGTTGAAGCTGTGGGCGACGATCTGTCGCAACTGTCGATGGAGCTCGAGAAGCTCGCGAGCTATTCCGGTGACACGATCGACGAAGCCGCCGTATCAGCTGTTGTTGGCGTGCGTCGAGGAGAATCACTCGGCGAGCTGCTCGACGCGGTGGCCGCTCGCGATGCGGGTACCGCAATCACGCTTCTTCCCGGCGTCCTACAGCAGCCCAAGATGAACGCCGTGCTCATCGGAATGCATCTCGCGACACAGATGCTGGCGCTCTCGTACGGCGAAGCCGCTCGAGCACGCGGTGTCCCCGTGAGATCGCTATACAATGAGTTCATGACACTTCTCAAGGAGACTGGGGCATTTCCCGGACGACCTTGGGGTGAGGCAGTGAATGCATGGTCGAAATACTCGGAGCGCTGGTCAGCAGCGGAGCTTGACGCGGCGCTGACCGCGCTCCTCCTCGCAGACGAAGCGTTCAAGGACACGAAGATCTCGTCCGACGAACAGCTTCTCACGTCACTCGTGCTTACGCTGTGCGGCGCGAAATCGCCGCGTCGCGCAGCCTGAATCGCACCCCCTTGAACAACCTGATGCGCCGTCTTGCGCCGTGCAGCTGTCTGCTGCTCTTCCTGCTCGCGACCAACGGTCAGGCGCAGTCTGCGCCGAATCTATCGCCCAACGACCCCATCTTTCGTCGCGCACGACGACTCGTGAGCGAAGGCAATGGAACCGCCGGCCGAGCGCTCGTGGATTCGATCCTGAAGCGCGAAGAGGAAGGCAGCACAGGATACGGAAACGCGCTGTTCTGGCGCGGTGCGTTGGCGGAAACTGCGGCGGATGCCGAGCGTGACTATCGGCGCGTGATCGTTGAATATCCCGTGTCGGCATATTCGGACGACGCACTGCTCGCGATTGCAGAGCTGGAGCAGGCGCGAGGTGACCGTGCGGGCGCGCTCGCTCATCTCCAACGCTTTGTGAAGGAGCATCCCGTAAGCGCTGCGAGAGGAACAGCCGCGTTCGCGGCGGCCAGGCTTGCTTTCGAACAACGAGACACACGCGTTGGATGCGCAATGATCACCGAAGCTCGCGCGTCCGTGCCGACGACGGATGTTGAACTGCGCAACCAGATCGACTACTTCAGCCCACGGTGTGCCACCGGCGACATCGCCGCGACGACACCGGTCGTTAGCGCACCTGCCGCTAGCGTTGCACCAGCGCCCGTACGTGATTCGACCCCAGTAGTGCCCAAGAAACCTGCCGGAGAATCAACGCATCAAAAGGCGTCGTCCCCGGCGGCTGTAAAGCCACCCGAGGTGAAGACTCCTCCAGCAACGCCCGCACCGACGACAAAGAAGGCGCCTGTCGAGGCGCCGCCGGCTGCGGTTGTTTCAGAGCCGCAGCCTAAACCAGTCATCAAATCGGGCGGCAGCTTTACGATCCAACTTGCTGCGTTCAATACTCGGGCAGAAGCCGACCGCCTCGTCAAGAAACTCGGTGCGAGCGGAGTAAAGGCGCGTGTGAGCGGGGCGGCTAAACCATTTCGTGTCCGCCTCGACTTCTACACCACTCGCCAGGAAGCGCTCGACGAAGTGGCATCGCTGAAGCAACGCGGCATCATTGGCTTTGTGACAACCGAAACCCCTGCACCGGCGGGGAAGACGCCGTGAGTGGTGCCGTTGCGACGCCGTTGATGCAGCAGTACCGGGAGATCAAGGCGCGTCATCAAAGCGCCATCCTGTTTTTCCGGATGGGCGACTTTTACGAAATGTTCTACGAAGACGCCGAGACGGCGTCGCGTGTGCTTGGGCTGACGCTGACGTCGCGGAATAACGGCGGAGCAGCGGAGGTGCCACTTGCTGGCGTTCCCGTCAAGGCCGGGCCGGAATACCTGCGGCGCCTCGTGAGCCACGGCTATCGCGTTGCCATCTGCGAGCAAGTGGAAGACCCGAAGCTCGCGAAGGGAATTGTCCGGCGCGAAGTGGTGGAGACCATCTCACCGGGTGTTGCCTTCGCGGACGAGCTCCTTGATGGATCGCGCAACAATTTCGTCGTCGCCGTTGGGACGCCACTCGGCGGAATGATCGGCCTTGCCGCCGCCGATGTCTCGACCGGAGAATTTCGCCTGACGGTGAGCGTGCTCGCGGAGATCGATACGGCGTTGGCGCGATTTGCGCCTCGCGAGCTTCTCATACCTCGTGGCGCCTCCGCACTTCCGAGAACCGCAACACTCGATGGCGTGCTCGTAACCGAACGCGAGCCATGGGAGTTCGATGAACCCATGGCGCGCGACGATTTGGCGCGGCAGTTCGACGTACGCGGGCTCGATGGCCTTGGGCTCGAAGCCGAGGACGGACTCGCCATCTCGGCGGCGGGCGCGCTGCTGCGTTATCTCAAGGAGATGCAGCCGGCAGGAGTGCCGCAGCTTGCTCGCCCAACGGTGGAGCGCGCAGGTGGTGTGATGCCGCTCGACGAAATGACGCGTCGCAATCTGGAGCTCGTGGAATCACTTCGCGGCACCGATACATCGGGGACGTTGCTCGCCGTGCTCGATCGTACGATGACGCCAATGGGCACGCGCTTGCTGCGCCAGTGGCTACTCGCACCGTTGATCGATCGCGCGCGCATCGACTTGCGTCTGGACGCAGTAAGTGCACTCGTGAGCGACGCGAGTGCGCGCGACGCACTGCGAGCGGCGCTCGACGGTGTGCGCGACGTGGAGCGACTCGGCAGCAAGGCGGCGGCTGGCCGCGCCACACCCCGCGAGATGTCGGCACTTGGCGTATCGCTTGCTCGGCTGCCGGATGTCGAAGCCGCAAGCGCACGACTGGATGGAGCAGGGGTCATTGCACCGTTGATGGCACAATGGGACGCCTGTGCGGAGATGGCAGCTGCCGTCCGCGCGACACTCGTTGAACGACCGCCGCTACAACTCGGTGATGACGCCACGATTGCAGCGGGCGTCGATGTCGAGCTGGACGAGTTGCGCGCCTTACGCGACGGGGGGAAGGACGCGATTGCGGCGATTCAAACCGAGGAGCGCGCGCGCACCGGCATTCCGTCACTGAAGGTCGGGTTCAACAGGGTCTTCGGTTACTTCATCGAAGTGACGAACGCCAACCGCGACTCAGTACCCGCGGACTATCAGCGACGGCAGACGCTCACGGGCGCGGAACGATTCGTCACCGCAGCGCTGAAGGAATACGAGGAGAAGGTCCTGACGGCCGCAGAGAGGATTGAAGTGCGCGAACGTGCGTTGTTCGAGGCGTTGCGTTCAGCTGTGGGGCGCGAGGTGAGTCGCATTCAGTGTGCCGCCCGTATCGTGGCTGAACTGGACGTCCTGGCGGCATTGGCCGACGTCGCCGCGCGCGAGGGCTACACGCGTCCGACGCTCACCGACGGTTTTGATCTCGACATTTCTGCCGGCCGCCATCCCGTGGTCGAGCGGATGATGCCGCGCGACAAGTTCATTCCGAACGACGTGCAGCTCATGGAGAATGCGCGTCTCGTGATTCTCACCGGTCCGAACATGGCGGGCAAGAGCACCATCCTGCGACAGGTCGGGCTCATCGTCCTCATGGCGCAGACGGGAAGCTTTGTGCCTGCCACGTCGGCGACGATTGGCGTGTGCGATCGGGTGTTCACGCGCGTGGGTGCGAGCGACAACCTCGTCCGCGGGCAGTCGACGTTCATGGTCGAAATGGCTGAGACGAGCGCGATCCTGCACACAGCCACGGCGCGAAGTCTCGTCTTGCTCGACGAGATTGGCCGCGGCACGAGTACGTATGACGGCGTCTCGATTGCGTGGGCGGTGAGTGAACACCTGCACGATCGCGTCGGCTGCAAGACAATCTTCGCGACGCACTATCACGAGCTCGTCCAGCTGGCGGATGAATTAGTAGCTGTTCGAAACTATAACGTGGGTGTGCGTGAGGTCGGCGACCAAATTCTTTTCCTACACAGGTTGCAGCCCGGTGGCGCAGACCGGTCGTACGGCATCGAGGTGGGGCGGCTTGCGGGACTCCCGGCAGCGGTGATTGCTCGTGCGCGCACCGTGCTCGCGTTACTGGAGGGCGAAGCGGAGCATCTCGTGCCCGCGCTGTCTCCCGCTCTCGCAAGCGCGCGGCGTTCGCGCGCTGCGCAGGCGTCGGCCGATCAGCTTGCGCTGTTCGTGGCGCCCGAGTCGCACGCGGCTGTGCAACGCTTGCGTGGCATCGATGTGAACGTATTGACGCCACTTGCCGCGCTGCAGCTCGTGGCCGAGCTCACGGAGCAGGCGAAAGCATGACGGGCGGTGGCGTGGCGCCTTGTCGGCCTGGGCGCAGCGACGCAAAGAACAGATCCTTCGACTCGCTTCGCTCGCTCAGGATGACAGTCTTCGCGCTTCGCTCGCTCAGGATGACAGTCTTCGCGCTTCGCTCGCCCATGATGACACTCATTGCGACAAACCTGCTCGTCGCTACGGGCTGCATGGAGAAGGACACCACACAAAAGATGGCGCAGGCCTTCCAGCGTCGGGCCGCACATCCCGATGAGCCGCCCAGGGTGCTCAACACCGATTTACCCTTTCGCTATCCAGCCGCGTTGTATGCACGACGCGCACAAGGTAACGTCACCCTCCGCCTCTATGTAGACACCACGGGCCAGGTGCGTACCGATTCGACACGCATTGAGGAATCGAGCGGCTACGCGGCGCTTGATTCGGCGGCGGTGAAGGGTTCGCAGGAACTCCGCTTCGTACCGGCGAAGTTACATGGTGAGCCGTTGGCGGCTACCGTGCTCTTTCCCGTCTACTTTCGTCACCCCGAAGCGCATGCGCTACCGGGCGACACGATCCTGACCAAGCTCAGCACTCCTCCATGACGCGCAATCTTCGACCGTACGACAGCGTTCTCGACACAATCGGGTGGACGCCACTCATTCGTCTCAACCGCATTACGCGAGGCATTCGGACGCCAGTGTACGGGAAGGCCGACTTCTTCAATCCCGGCGGCTCGGTCAAGGACCGCATCGGCATGCCGATCATCGAGCAGGCAGAGCGTGAGGGAAAGCTCAAGCCAGGCGGAACGATCGTTGAAGGCACGAGCGGCAATACGGGTGTCGGTCTCGCCATCGCCGCGGCGCGGAAAGGCTACAAGTGCATCTTCACGATGCCGGACAAGATGTCGCAGGAAAAAGTCCGACTGCTCAAGGCCTTCGGTGCGGAAGTGATTGTCACGCCAACTGCCGTCGCGCCAGATCACCCGGACAACTACGTCATGATGGCGAAGCGCATCGCGGAAGAAACGCCGAACGCAATTCTCGCGAATCAGTTTTACAATCAAGCGAATACAGATGCGCACTACGCCACGACGGGGCCGGAACTGTGGGAGCAGACTGAAGGCCGGATTACGCATTTCGTGGCGTCGGCGGGAACTGGCGGCACGATTACAGGAGTCGGCCGATACCTGAAGGAGAAGAACCCGCGGATCAAGGTCATCTCGGGCGATCCGCAGGGATCAATTCTCGCCGAGTTGTGGCGGAGCAAGGGGACGAACAAGATCGAGGGAGCGCCGTACAAGGTCGAAGGCATCGGACAGGACAAGCTGCCCGGAACGCTCGACCTCTCGGTGATCGACGACTACCGCACCGTGAGCGATCGCGACTCCTTCGCGATGGCTCGGCGATTGACGCGCGAAGAAGGACTCTTCGTCGGCGGATCGTCTGGTCTCATCACCCACGTTGCGCTTCAAGTCGCGCGGGAGACAGATGATCCGGACGCGCTCGTGGTGACTTTTCTCTGCGACACGGGAGAGCGTTACCTCTCAAAGCTGTACAACGACGAGTGGATGCGCGAAAACCAGCTCCTCGAACCGGACCGCGTGACGCTCGGTGACCTGCTCGAGCACAAGGTGGCCACCGCGCCGGCAAGTGTCGTGAGCGCGGCTCCCGGCCAGCAAGTGCGTCAGGTGCTGGGGTTGATGCGCTTGCACGACGTCTCGTTGCTGCCCGTATTGGATGGCGGCAAGTGTGTCGGCAGTGTCACGGAATACGCGTTGACGCAGCGTGGCTTGGAGAGCAGCCGATTCCTGGATGCCGTGGTTGGCGAAGTGATGGACGAGCCATTTCCCGTCGTCGACGCCGCGCAGCATGTCGAGTCGGTCCAGAAGGTGCTATCGAAAGCGACACCAGCTGTCCTCGTCACAGCGAACGGCGCCATTTCGGGAATTGTCACTCGAAGCGACATGCTGGCGTACCTGATGAATAGATAGGCTGAGGTGCCCGCTTGCAGATAGAAAGCCGCTGACTGCCCGCTCGCTCAACGACCGCGGACGGCAGACGGCAGAACAGCAAACAAAGACGCAATTCGCACTGCACTGGACTTAATAATGCGCATAACGGTACTAATGGGAGGCACGTCGTCCGAGCGAGATGTGTCGTTGGCGTCCGGACTGCGGATTGCTGAAGCGCTACGGACGCGGGGGCACGCTGTGCGCGCGCTCGATACGGCAAAAGGGCCGTTGAGCGAGAACGACGAGCGGCGGATGCTCGCCGGTGGTGTCGTCAAGCTGGTTCCGCCCACGCCCGAAGAACTGGCCCGCATGAACGCTGAATCGCTCGCGGACATGGCGGGCCGGCTGCCGAAGCGAGGCGACTGCGACGTGGCCTTCCTTGCGCTGCACGGCGGACGTGGCGAGGATGGAACCATTCAGGCGCTCCTCGATTTGTCGGGGGTTCGTTATACGGGCAGCGGGCATCTTCCGAGCGCGCTGGCGATGGACAAGGATCTTTCCAAGCACCTCATGCGAGCGTACGGCGTGCAGACGGCAAATTGGCTCATGGCGGTTGACCCGGCGGCTCTGCCGGATCCGGACGCTGTCGGGCGCACGCTGGGCTGGCCCCTCATCGTAAAGCCGTCCAAGCAGGGGTCGACGGTCGGGCTCTCGATTGTGAAGCGGCCGGAGGAACTACACCCCGCGATTGTCGAGGCATTCAAACATGACAATGAAGTCATGCTGGAGCAGTTCATTCCCGGGCGCGAGCTCACCGTGAGCATCCTGGGCGGCACGGCGCTGCCGGTTGGCGAAATTATCGCGAAGAAAGAGATCTACGACTACGAGTGCAAGTACACGCCGGGAATGGCGGAAGAGATTTTCCCGGCTGTCCTGGGCGCGGATGAGACGGCCGACGTGCAAGAGCAGGCGCGTCGCACATTCTCGGCGCTCAAGCTATCCGGGTGTGCTCGCGTTGATTTTCGGATGACTGCTGATGGACAGTTCTATTGTCTCGAGGCCAACACGCTTCCCGGAATGACGGCAACAAGCCTGGTGCCACAGGCAGCCGCGGCGGCTGGGATTACCTTCCCAGAACTCTGCGAGCACATCGCACTGCTGGCGGTGGACGCGCCGGCGCCCTCTCTCTCGACGACATGAAAACCGGCCGAAGCCCCTTTCCAAGCATGAGCGCAGCACTTGCCGGTATTCCAGCCGGGGTTCAGACCCTGGGACCATGGAGTGGCCGCCGACAGCTGTTCGTGAAGTTTGCGGTCGAGGCGGAGACTGCGACGATTTATACGTCGGACGCGCTTCGCGGCGAACTGATACGTCTCACCGCCCGCTCCCGATATCACTCAGTGGCAATCGTCGGACGGGATGTACTGGCTGAGCATGAGTTTCTTCACGCGGCGCTAGAAAAGACGGGTCCGCTTCCCGTAATGCTTGATCATGACGGCCAGCGTCCGGGGGAACTTTCGAGCCTCCTTCACGCTCTCACGCTCATGCAGGTGACGATGGACGGCACTGAGGGCGCGGCAGCGGTGGAGCGGGCGTGTACGTCGATTGGGCTTGCTGCCCAGCGGCATGTGGCGCACGCCATCGTGCTCGTACCGGGAGCGACGCTCAGTGACGGGCCGCTTTTGCGAATCGTCGAGCAGATACATCGGGCAAGCAGCGAGACGCAGGTCGTGGTACATCCTATCGTCGAGCGCGCCTTCGAGCAGGATCGGCGGTGGGTGCTCTGGTTGGAACAAGCGATGGCCGTCCATGCCGACGTCCGAATCTTGCCGAGATGGCCAGTCAATGGGCGAGCGTCGGGTTCGCCGGCAGGAACCGACAACGCGCAGTCCAATTAGTACGTTGAAGGAAGAGGAGCTCGCGTGTCGCGAGCGCAACCAGTTCAGCAGCTGCAGCGCAGCACCGTGCGATGGCGATTTCAATCCAATACGATGAGCATGACGCGCCTCGCCTGACACGAGGGGTGCGTGTGTTGCTCGCGATCAACGTCGCGATGCTGTTCCTGCAATGGACCATCGTAAGCGATGCGGATGCATTCGCGGTTCTCGGCTTCCAGGAAGGAAGCCTGCGGCAGACGCTGTGGAGTGCGGGCACCTACATGTTCGTGCACTACAGCCTGTGGCATCTGGCGCTGAACATGTATGCGTTGCTCATCTTCGGGCCGAGGCTCGAGTCGCTGATGGGGACGCGTGCGTTTTCCCTGTACTACCTGTGGTGCGGGCTGGGCGGCGCAGCGATCTTCCAGCTGTTCTTCGCGCGGACGGGATTGCTCGTGGGTGCGTCGGCTGCGGTGTTCGGCGTCATGTTCGCGTACTGGCAACAGTGGCCACGCGACGAGGTCGCACTGTTCGGCGCAATTCCGATGCGTGCATGGACGCTGGTTCTTCTGCTTCTTGCGGCGAACATGGCGGCGGGAATGCTGGGTGCGAGTGATCCAGTTGCTGGCGCGAACAGCTGGGTGTATCTGGCGCATCTTGGCGGGCTGGGTTTCGGCTGGCTCTATTTCCGCACGCCGCCGGCGGCAAGTCTGGATCGTCTGCGTCACCGCATCTCGCCAGCGCCGGATTACCAGGACGAGACTCCGCCACGCGCTATTCCACGAACGCTGCCACGGGCGCGGGCGCAACGAGACGAAGTGGACGAGATCGTGGCCAAGAGCAAGGCCGTCGCGGCGCAGAAGCGGCCGAGCGTCCGAGCAGTGGTGACACCGGTGCGGACGACCAACGAAGCGCGGGCCGCCGAGCTGGACCGTGTGCTCGACAAGATTTCGTCGTCGGGGCTCGAGAGCCTTTCGAGTGACGAGCGGGCCGTGTTGGACGAAATGGCGCGCCGGCTTCGAGGAGAAGCGTAGCCCCTTCGCCAGGCGCCAGGACCCAAGCTCAAAAAAAAGAGCCCCCTGGACTTGCCAGGGGGCAGTACCGCCAGGCCGTTCTCCCGGCGGCAACGACCGGTCCAGAGGGGACCGGCACGCCACAGTATACGCAAGACGCACGTGCGGCCGCCAGAGTCACATTGCGTCGGCTACTTTTCTGGCATGCCACGACCTGACTTACTGGAGACCTTTCCCAACCCCTGTCCGGGGCGCTCGTACGAGATTGCGATGGAGTGCCCGGAGTTCACGTCGCTCTGCCCACTTGGTGGTATTGAGACCGACGCGGCCGAGTTGAAGCAACTCGAGGGAGGCGCACCGGACTTTGCGACGATGCACATCACGTACATCCCCGGGGAGGTCTGCGTCGAGTTGAAGAGCCTCAAGCTCTATCTCTGGAGCTTTCGCAACGATGGCATCTTCTACGAACGTGCTGTCAACCGCATTCTCGACGACTTGTCCGCGGCAGTGAAACCCGTGTGGATGGAGGTCCTTGGTGACTTCAACATTCGGGGTGGAATCAAGAGCGTGATTACCGCACGTATCGGAGCCCGAACAATTGGCTCCTGAAGGTACAAAACGCGGGCAGTGACGGACGCGAGCCACCCCCGGGTCATCTAGTCGTTGATACCGGGAAATGCGGTAGGCCTATGGTGCGTTGCGCAATAGGCTCGCGTCGTTTCATCGGTGTGACTCGATGGATACGATCGTCTCTTGCTGGACCGGGCTCCGCCACTCTAGCTTTTGGCACCCCTCCCTTCTCCTCCAGAGAGAATTCATGCTGAAAATCCGACCGCTAATCGGCGTCGTCGCCGTTCTTGCGCTTCTTGTTCTTCCGTCTACCGCAGTTCATGCACAGGGCGTGACGACCGGTGCACTCACCGGCACCATCACAGACGCCACTGGCGCCCCGGTTGAAGCCGCACAGGTGCAGGTGCGGAATGCCCTGACCGGGTACAACATCGGCGCAACGACTCGCGCCTCCGGCCTGTACGTCATCCAGGGCATTGAGCCCAACCAGAACTACAGGATCACTGTTCGCCGCATCGGCTATGCGCCGACAACGCGCGACGGAGTCACGATCAGCCTTGGGCAGACGCGCCGAGAGGACTTCAAGCTGGTGCGCGAGGTGGCGCAGCTTGGTGAAGTCTCGATTACGGCGTCGGCTACCGATGCTGTCATCAACGCGTCAAAGACGGGAACCAGTACCTCGATTTCCGATTCGGCGTTGCGCCGCCTGCCGACCATCAATCGCAACTTCACGGACTTCGTCTCGCTCGTGCCCCAGGTGTCTACTACGGGCGGCGTTGGCCTGTCGGGCGGTGGTGCAAACCTGCGCCAGAACTCCATCCAGATCGATGGTGCACAGGCCGGCGATCTCTTCGGCCTTGGTACCTCGGGTCAGGCAGGCGCCTCGGCGAATGCGAAGTCGATTCCGCTGGACGCGGTGAAGGAGTATCAGGTGCTGCTGTCGCCGTTCGACGTCCGTCAGGGGAGCTTTGGCGGCATGCTGATCAACGCAGTCACGAAGAGCGGCACGAACGAGTGGCACGGCACGCTCTATGGCGATTCGCGCAGCCAGAGCCTGACTCGCAGCCAGAACTATCTGTCCGCCTACAAGTCACAGCACGCAAGCGCCTCACTTGGCGGCCCGCTGATCAAGGACAAGGTTTTCCTGTTTGCCAGCGGCGAGTTGCAGAAGCTCGATCAGCCAGCGTCCGGTTCCTACCTTGGCGCTCCTGACCAGTTTGTGACTCAGTCGACGATTGATGGCGTGGCGAGTGCGGCTGCGAAGTACGGGCTCACGAACGCCGGAACGGGTGAGCAGGTGTTCAAGAAGAACCCGAACCGGAACGCGTTTGTGCGCATGGATGCGTACCTGCCGATGTCGACGCGTCTGGTGCTGCGCTACAACTATGCAGCGGCGGACAACAAAGTGTTCAGCCGCGGTCTGGCAACTTCCGCGACGCCGAACTTCAACCTGACGTCGAGCGGTTACGACTTGAGCAATACGTCGAAGAGCTCCGTGGCGGAGTTGCTGACGAACCTGTCGAGCGGCATCTACAACGAGTTCCTTGCCAACTACTCGACGATCAAGGATTTCCGCACGGTGCCGGTGGTGTTCCCGTTTCTCACGGTGCGTGGCGTGACGCGCACGGACGACGCGACGAAGACGACCAACTTCGTGATGGGCACGGAGAATTCGTCACAGGCCAATTCGCTCGATCAGCGCACCATCGAATTCACGGACAACCTCACGATTCCGTTGAGTTCGCACGCGATCACCATTGGTGGCAAGGCGCTGTACTACAAGTCGATCAACCTCTTCGCGCAGAACTCGTACGGAAACTGGACGTTCAACAACCTTGCCGACTTCAACAACGGCATCGCGTCGTCCTATATCATCAGCGCACCAGCGCCGACGGATCCGTACAACGGATTGGCCACGATCAAGGCGGCGACGTATAGCGCCTATATCGAGGATGCGTGGCAAGCGTCGCCGACGTTGTCGCTCAACTTCGGCCTCCGCCTGGACAAGCCGGTGTTCGACAACGTCCCGCCGCTCAATCAGGAAGTGCTCACGGATTACGCGCGCTCGACGAGCAGTGTGCCGCACGATCCGCAGTTCTCACCGCGCTTCGGTTTCAACTGGGACGTTACGGGTGACCAGAAGAATCAAGTTCGTGGCGGCGTGGGTTCGTTCAGCGGCCCGACACCGTTCGTCTATCTGTCCAACGCCTTTGGCAACTCGGGGCTGAGCGGCTATTCGTCGATCACGTGCAATGGCGCGGCGCTGACAAACAATTCCACGACATCAGCTGGCGTGCCGGCCTTCAATGCAGCTAATGCGGCGACTCCGCCCCTCAAGTGCCTCGATGGCGTCAAGCCGAATGGCACTGCCGCACCGGGTGCGGCGATTTCTGGTCCGGCTGCTGCCGCCGCGGTGAACACGATCGATCCGAACTTCAAGAATCCCAAGTATCTCAAGGCGACCGGCGGATACGATCACCGCTTCGCGAACGGCATCGTTGGCACGATCGAAGGCCTGTACTCGCGGTCGCAGAACAATGCGTTCTACCGCAACCTCGCGCTGTCGGCCAATCCGGTGGCGCAGGATATCCATGGTCGCCAGTTGTATGGCATCCTCACGGCCGGTGGCGCGACGCCGACAACGAGTGGACCACGCACGCAGGTGCTCGATGTCACGAATGCGTCGGGCGACTACACGTGGAGTGCGACGGCACAGCTCCAAAAGTCGTTCACGGACAACTTCGATGGGTCCATCGCCTACACGCACCAGGTGTCGCGCGATGTCGTCTCCGTCACGAGCAGCACGGCAGGGTCGAACTTCCGTTACCAGCGTGATGTCAGTGGTCGCCTCGATGACCTGAGCGTGGGCAAGTCCAAGTACGATCAGCCGCACCGCATCATTGCGACGGGCTCGTATCGTTTCCCGTCGTTCACCGACGTTTCGGTGATCTATACCGGCAACTCTGGTTCGCCGTATGACTATGTGTACGGCTCAAACGGTGGAACCACGGGTGACTTGAACGGCGACGGCCAGTCGCAGAACGACCTGATGTACGTACCGAAGAGCGCGACAGACCAGTCCGAGATCCTGTTCTCTGGCTACAACGGCACGGCCACACAGAAGGCAACCGCGGCGACTCAGGCGCAGGCCTTTGAGAGCTTCATTGCGAGCACACCATGCTTGAGCGAGGCACGCGGCACGATCATGACGCGCAACGCCTGCCGTAACCCGTGGGTCAACGAGTTCGACCTCTCGGTTGCGCAGTCGCTTGGCAAGCTGGCTGGCAAGACCTTCGAAAACCTGCAGGTTCGTCTCGACGTCATCAACCTTGGCAACCTGTTGAACAAGGACTGGGGCAAGCAGGCGTTCTCGGATCAGAACAGCACCTGCGGCCCGATCTGCAGTGCGACGGTTGCATTGGTTCACACCGGTAACGCGCTGCCCTCCGGCGTGACGACAAACAGCCCGCTGGCACAGGGCATCTACACGTTCAACACGACGTACCAGGCGTACAACTCCGACAACGCGTCCTCGAACTACCGCATGCAGCTATCCATGCGTTACAGCTTCTAAAGTGACGGGTTGGTAAGTTTGTAGGATCAGCAGTCCACAGCGCCCCCGCGAGCTTCGGCTTGCGGGGGCGCTGTGCGTTTGTGGCCAACGTCTGCGGTCGATTGATCCACTGCGCGGCGTTTCGATGACGAGCGAATGACGCACACCAGATAGACTGCGGCCCAATGGCGAAGAGGGTGACCGGTCGTAGCGCAGGAAGGGCAGGCGCTGGCCGGAGCGGTACGGGCGAATCGAGAGAAGGTGCGAGCTACTACCGCTGGGCTGCGCGAGATCCACTCGCTGCTTGGCTTGCGGAACCCTTCATCGAGTACTGGCACATGACCCATGAAGCAATCGGCGCGGATTGCGGCGCCTTGAGGGATGAGGATCAGGAAGCACAGACGACGAGAGGCCTGGATCTGGTGACGATGTCGCCGAGCACACTGGCTCTCCGGCAGACGAGGTGGACTCGGCGGCTCTCTACCAAGGGTACCGTGAGCCTGAGTGCCTTGGCGCTTCTCATTTCGTGTACGGACAATCAGGACATGACCGCGCCACCGACGAGATCTTCAGCAGTGTTACCAACCGCCATACATAAGGCGGCTGTCTCGAGCGATGTGGTCATCATGCATCGTTCGACATACATCGCAGCGCATGACGGCATTCCGAAGGTGAACAAGAACGTCACCGAGCGCATTACAGGAGCCGTACGTCTCGCGGGGAGCGACAGTGCGCCCGTTGCAAAAACCCCCGCACGGGCCGAGTTCACGGGCGGAGCTCTACCGCGTCCCGTGATAGCACTGCCGGCGCGAGCGGAAGCCGCCATGTGTAGTTCGCTGCCTGCATGGTCACATGGTGAGCAGGCAACAGCCGGTGGACGCATGAAGTCATCGGGTGTTGGTGATGGACCTGCTTCCATCCTCAACATCGTCACGGCGGATGGTACGGTTCTCACAGTCGAACGCACGTGGGTCCGGACGGCCAACACCTGGGAATTGAGCCGGCAGGTGACGACCACTGCGGACAACCGTTTCCGCGACGAAGTGACGTACGAGCATCAGTCGGCAGAGGGAACGCGCCTCAATCGCGCAATTCCCTTGGTGGCTTGCGCGAACACCTTCAGTTTTGCGCTGTCGCCGCAAACTGCTTCGCACAGTTTTTACGCGGCGCACACCAGCACTCTCGCTTCGCGCTTGTTTCCGTTAAGTGGCGAAACGGTGAGTTCGTCCTGCGGTGCCGATGATTGCTTCTACTATCAGAATGCAGTCTACGCGGCAGATGCAGCACTTGTTGCCACTGCGGGTGCAGCTGCCATTGCATGTATGTGGACGGCGATCGTTGTGCCCCCAGTCTGTGCGGCAGCTCTTGTCACATACGGAGCGTCGGTCGCTGCGCTTTATTTGGCGCAACGTGCGCTCAAGCACTGCCTCGGGCAGTCAGAAGAACTGCGAATGCCGGAGGGGATTGCACTTGCCGGGAGTGCTACATCAGCCGGTAGTGACACAGGTGCCAGTCGACTGGTCGGCACAGTGCCAAAGCTCGTCGCAGACTGCGCTGGAGCGGGTGGCGCAGGTGGAGGAGATCCCCTGAAGCGATGCCACGATGAACGCTGGGAAATTTCATACGATGGTGGTTGGACATGGAGCTACTTCGACACGGTACAAGTCTGCGACGCAGCAGCGTAAGGAGAAAGGATCAGCTGTGATGTCTGGTTTGTCGCGCAGCCACAACCTCGGTTGTGCGCAGTAAGGCTCGTGTGTCTGCGGTTATTCGGGCACACGAGCCAAACAATCTTCCATCCTAGGGAGGCAGGTCCAATGAGTCACCCAGCACTTCGTCGAATTGCCCTGTTAGCGAGTGTCCTTGCCGTGATCACCAGCGCGTACAGTCTGGTGGTCATGATATTCGCGGTGATGGAAAGGTCGAGCGCGCTGATGCCTTTTGGTGCAACTGCCACGATGGTTGTGACGATCACACTTCAAGTTGCCTTTCTGGCAATACAAGCATTTCCCAATGGCCGAGCGCCTATCGCTATCAGGGGTATGGGGCCGGATGCGTGGAATACCGTCGTTGTCATGACTGCAATTCCAGGTGCCGCGTGGCATCAGCTGGCAGCGGTCGCGGCCCCTCCCATGCAGCTGATCATGCCGGGGTATGTGACGCCGCTCTTTAATGCCGTATTGTTCATGTTCGTGAGGGAATTGCAGAAGCGGCGCGACGGGCGAGCGCGGGCTTAACTCGAATGGCGCAGGCCTGAAGCGGCAACGGCGTTGGGGCTGACGCCGCGGAAATGGGCGGTGTATATCCCTAGATCATCCCAATTCCGTCTTTAGCGATGTGATGGTCACACTATGCTGAGTTCGACTTCTTCTCGTGCGCTCACGCCGACCGCTGCCCTTTGTGTGCTAGTGCTAGCCGCGTGCGCTCCGGCACAGGTCGAGACTGCGCAAAGCCCGGTGGAAGGCGTAACGCGCACAACTGAGACGCTTGCCGGGGAGTTCGGCCGCACGGATTTTCGCCGAGGTGACGACGGCACCGTCGTGGCGAAAGTCCTGGCACCAACGCCGGCCGTGTGGGACGCCGTTCTCGCAGCCATGACGTTACGGAAGGTCACGCCTACCATCCTGAACAGGGCTGCCGGCCGAGTGGGCGATACCTCGATGGTGTTGCTTCGGAAGTGGAATGGCCACCAGCTGTCGCACTACTTCAACTGTGGCTCGACAATCACGGGTCCGCGCGCGGACGAGGAGCGAGTTCGCGCCGTGTTGCTCGCACAGCTCACTCGGCTCACAGGCGATACGATTGCGGTGGCCGTCCACTTTTCAGGTGGGGCAACGCCAATCAATTCCGGCTCGAGCGGGACACCAGCCCAATGCACGAGCACGGGGCGCGCAGAGTCCGAGCTACTGGATGAAGTAATTCAGCGAACTGGTGGCAACGGGAGGCGCATGTAGCGCTTGGTGTGCCCAAAAATGACGTGGACGCAAGGGGTACACGAGCAGGGTCGGGGTCGCTAAACTATTACTCCGCTTGTTGATAGTAGGAGGCCAGGTAGCTCAGTTGGTAGAGCAACGGACTGAAAATCCGTGTGTCGCCGGTTCGATTCCGGCCCTGGCCAT
>JBDTMO010000010.1:0-21914 GCA_039934235.1 bacterium
CGTCGCTCGCCGCGGAGCTTGTTGCGATGACCGCCGTGGTCCATCGTGGGCTCACGCTGCATGTCATCACGGACGCGCCCACGCTTCTTGCGCTCGGGAAATTCCAGGAGCTTGCGGACAGCACCGTGATCAACCGCACGCCGTTCGCGCGCGAATTGGCGGAGTGGCTCCTCGAGAACGACAGCGCGCGGCCCGTGGGCATGCGCGGCCACGAGTTCGGACTGAGCGACGACGCAGCCCGCCGCTTCCGCAACGGCCTCGCTGGCACCGGAACGTTGCTTCCGGATGAGACGGTGGCCTTCGCGAAGGCCGGCAACGTCGGCATGCGTTCGTCGAGTGCGGTGATGGTGGTGACGGTGGCACGGGACGATCTCGAGCATCGGCTCGCCGCGGGGCGCGCGTTTGAAGCGATGGCGCTGCGACTCCAGCACGATGAGATGTGCGTCGCGATGCACGCGGGCATCACCGAGGTGGAAGCGCCGAACATGGCGTTGCGCGGGCGACTGCGGACGTTTCAGCGGCCGACGGTTGTGTTCCGCACGGGACGCCCGCTGCGTGACGTGGATGGCAACAGACCGCATTCGTCTCGGCCGCCGCTGGGGGATGTGAAGTATTAGGATCGTGATGTTTCGCGACAGAGACGCGTTAGTCTGTCTGTCGCCGAAAGGCGCCAGGCGTTAGCCCGGTGTGACGTTTGAATGCATTCGCGAAATGGCTCTGATCCGAGAAGCCACAGCTTAGCGCCACGTCTGCGATCGTTCGTGTCGTGTCACGCAGGAGCACATTGGATCGCTCGAGGCGTCGTCGGCGCAAGTAGTCACCCGGCGTACATCCGAGATAGCGCCGAAAGACGCGCGCAAGATGCACCGGATGCACGCCGACAACCTGCGCGAGCTCGGCGATGCGGACGTCTTCGTTGCACCGGTCGTGCAGGGCTTCGCGCGCGACAGCGAGCCATTGCGGAGGGGTGCACGCGGACGGCGTGCGTGGTCGCGTGACGGCAGACAGGAGCGCGAGGGCGAGCGACTCGCTCACGAATGGCGACACATTCGTCCACCCGTCCACTTCGCGCGCCAAACGTTGCGCGATGTCGAGTGCGTCCGGACCGCATAGTGCCGTCGCGCGCTCGGGTGCGCGTCGGCCTTTCGCGCTGGCGTCCATGAGATCGGTAGACACGGACAGTGTGAGAAACCGACCTTCGAAGGTGCTCATCCGTGCTTCAAACCGATCGCGGTGCGTCGTACCGGCGGGATTGAACACCAGCATCGGACCGCGACTGATTGCTGGAGCACCCATCGCACTGGAGACGTAAAGTCCCTCGAGCACGAGGACGAAATGCGCGTCTTCGTGCGAATGGCGCGCGACGACGCGATGCGGGTCGGCGTCAAGCACAGCCAATTCCAGTCCAGGAAGACCCTGGCGCCTGTCGACTCGCCCGTAGAACGAGCCAAAGGGAAGCACGGACGGTTGAGACGGCGACAGATTCATGCTCATCCCTTCATCAATCGAAAATGTTGCACGCGTACAAGACCCTCGATCGCATGACATTCATATTGACTCGCACCACGTCGCTGGCTCCAGACATTGTATCCTCGAGACTTTTCCGATCATGCGCTTCAACCTGTTGCTATGCACGTTCATGGAGCTGATCTCCTTTCGCCTCGCGGCGCAACAGCAGGACATCGTTGCGGCACAGGAGATCACGTCTCGCCTGCATCATGAGAATGTCGGCACAATCGCTTTTACGGCGACGTCCATCCCAATGGCATCATTGAAGCAGTCCGACTTTCTCCACTCCTACGCGCTGACCAACAAGAGCAACCTGTTCATCACCGTTTTCATGGGTACTTCCCTGACGAACTATCTGCATCGGGTCGCTCCTGATCTGAGTGCCGATTCGCTTGTCGAGGTTGGCAACTATCAGTTCTCGCTCCTGGTGGACAATCACCTGATCTACGAGAGCAACCTCCTCCGCGGGGCGCCACGTGCTGCCGTAATGAACACCGAAACCGCCATTACCAAACCACTGATCGACAGCCAGCACGAAGGCGCATGGTGGACGCAATCCTTCTGGATGCGGTTCATGATGCATGGCGGCGACAGTGCGCTGACCGACGGTACGCATCTGCTCAGGATGGAAATACGGCCCTATGTGACTTTGGCTACCGAGACGAAAGTGGGAGACCTGATCGCGTCAGGAGAACTACGCGTCAACGTCAAGAGGAAGCCTAACATCGACATCTCGAAGATTCGGTTGAGGCCTGTCAGACCCTGTAGCGGCCTTGCGGTGTCCGCGGACGAATTCGACGAGAAGCGGATGCGAGAACTGATTGGCAACATTCACGAAGGTGTTTTCAAGAACATCAGCAGCGTCGTCGTCATCAAGAACGGCAAGCTGCTGATCGAGGAGTATTTCAACGGGGAAACTCGGAAGACGCTGCATGATCCGCGCTCGGTTGGAAAGTCATTCGCCTCGACGATCACGGGGATTGCGATTGGCGAGGGCTATCTCAAGAGCGAGGACCAGACGCTCGGAGAATTTTACGATCTCAAGTCCTTCGCCAACTACTCGCCACGCAAGCAGGAGGTTTCAATCAAGGATCTCCTGACGATGAGCTCCGTGTTCGATGGCTTCGATGAGGACGGCAACTCGCCCGGAAACGAAGAGAACATGTATCCCACTCCGGACTGGGTGAAATTCACTCTCGATCTCCCCGTCAGCGCAACGCGGCCCAAGGACGAGTGGCATTACTTCACCGCTGGGGTGGTTGTCTTGGGCGATATCCTGAATCGAACCGTGCCGGGTGGGCTCGAGAAGTATGCCGACGAGAAGCTCTTCAAGCCGCTTCATATCAAATACCAGTGGCAGTACACGCCTCAGAAGGTGCCGAACACGGCAGGTGGGATTCGAATGAGCGCATTGGACTTTGCCAAGTATGGGCAGCTGTACAAGAACGGCGGCAACTGGAACGGAGAGCAGATCATTCCCCGCGCGTGGGTGGACAGGACGCTCACGAAGCACAAGACAATTCCCGGCAGGAATGATGAGTCGTACGGATACCTTTTCTGGAACAAGAAATTGCGCGTGAACGGTCGGAGCTATGAGACGTTCTACTGTGCGGGCAACGGCGGGAATTCGATCTTCATCTTCAAGGATCAACCTCTGGTGGTCGTGATCACGGCAACGGCATACGGAGCGATGTACGCGCATCCGCAGGTGAGCAGGATGATGGAGAACTACATCCTGCCAGCGGTGATCGATGGAGATCGTCCGCGATAGTCATGCACAGCGGGTCATCCGCTGTGCATTTCTTCTGCACCAATGAGTCGACCGAGCCGCTCTCGCAGCGTCGCGTGCGATACTGCGCCGACAATGCGATCGACCAATGCGCCGTCGCGGAACACGAGCATCGTCGGCAGGCCGCGCACGCCAAGTCGCACCATGGTCCGTGGGTTCGCGTCTGCATCGACCTGAAGCACGCGGAGCGACGATGCGTACTCCTGCGCCACCCGCTCGATGATCGGCGCCATGAGGTGACACGGCGGACACCACTCCGCTGAGAACTCGACGGCGACGAGTCCCGTGCCTGGAGCGACATCAGTCGCGAAGCTCTCGTCTGTCGCGGAGGGAAGGTTCAGGGACGTTGTCATGGTGATCTCCTGTGATACTGGACGGTGAATGGCATTGCATCGATTGCAGTGATCCTACAACTTGAAGTGCACTTCATGTCAAGTCGCTCTTGTCATCCTGAGCGAGCGCCGAGTCTGTCATCCTGAGCGAGCGAAGCGAGTCGAAGGATCTGCACCCTACTTCCACGCAGATTGAGGCCAGATGGACGGAATGGGCATCGGTGAGGTCGGTCGACGAACAGGCCTGCAACCCTCGGCGATTCGGTACTACGAGCGTCTGGGCCTACTGCCCAAGCCTCAGCGCGCCGGCGGCAAGCGGCGCTACGACGCGAGTGTGCTCGAGTGGCTTTCCCTTATCGCACTCGCACGCGAGGGCGGCTTCACGATGGTCGAGATCAAGTATCTCGTCACTGGCTTCACACCGGGTACGCGGCCAGCTGCACGCTGGCAGAAGCTGGCAACGCGTAAGCTCTCCGAAATCGACGCGATGGTCGCGAAGGCGGAACGCATGCGGGCCGTCCTGCGCATCGCGCTCGACTGCGGCTGCTTCCGTCTCGAGGACTGCAGTGCCCTGCTGAACGCGGAGCCGAAGGACGGGGAGAGTCCATGCATCCTGCCGGCGTCGGCGCGACAGAGCGCGGCACGAGCGAAACGCTCTTAGACCGATAGCGGAAGAACTCGAGACATCCGATTTCCGAATCGCGGCGTATTCCCACGTCGCGCGTGATTTGCTTCCACGCCTGCCAGGCCTTGCGCCGCTCATCGTTGATGAGCGGTTGCCGGGAGGCATTTGCGGACAGGACGTGCAAATCCGCCACGACGCATTCCGGGCATGGGAGGATCCCGACGATTCCTCCCGATCTCATCATCGAGGAGATGCGCATGCACAAGGGAATTCTTAGACGCGGACGGCTCGTGCCCGTCCTCGTCGCCGGCGGCCTCATCGCCGGTTTGGCGACTGGCGGTCGCCTGCTGGCCTCCGATCACCAGGACACGCCCGAGGTCGAGCTCAGTCCGCGGTTCGACGTCAACGATGTCTATGCGTTTCCGGCCGCGACGCCTGGACGCATCGTGTTGGTGCTCGGCACGGCGTCGCCGCTGACGCCGGCGAAAACGCCAAGCTTCACGTTCGGCACCAAGGATCAGGAGCTGTACCAGATCAAGGTCGACAACACCGGCGACGCAGTCGAAGACCTGGTGTTTCAGGTCACGTTCACTGGAACCGCGGGACATCAGCGCGTCACGCTCTTTGGTCCAGTAAAGCCGAATTCGACCGGCGCGGCGAACACACTCGTCAGCGGAAAGAAGTTTGTGTCGGGTCCCGTCAATCAGGTCCTTGGCGGGCCAGATGGAATTCAGCTCTTCGCTGGCCCGCGCGACGATCCGTTCTTCATCGATCTCGAGCAGTTCTTCCGTATCATCCCGGATCGCAAGCCAGTGTCCGGACCACTGTCGCAGCTTCCTTCCACACCAAGCGCGTCGTCGTTCCGGCCGGTGGGCCAGGCGTTCGACTTCGTCCGCGGCTTGAACGACATGGCAATCGTGATCGAGTTGCCAACGTCGATGCTCGCGGCAGATCCGCAGCACCCCGGCAAGTTCGGAGTGTGGGGCACCACCAGCCGCGCGCGCTCAAACTAACCCGCGCCGTTTCACTCACTTCAAACAACGCGCAAGGAGCAAATTCCTATGTTGTGCAAGAACGACATTCGCGCCTGGGCAGCCGCACTCGCCCTCGGCGTGTCGATGATCGGCTGCAGCGGCGGCATGGATCGCCCGGCATCGAACAGCATCGCCGGGCCGGAAGGCAGCGCGACGCTCGACGCTACCGCCGAAGAGAATACCGTGTACGACCAGGTCGATTTCCTGGGCAACCCTCTCGTCAGCGAAGTCACCATCGTCAAGGAAAACCACGGGCTGTACAACAGAACGCAGCCGTACAACACCGCGAGGTTTCGTCCGCAAACCGAAGCGTTCGTAAAGGCGTTCGGCCGGCCGCAGGCGCTTGCGACGCTGCTCGGCAGCGTGTTGTACCCCGACATTCTCGTCGTCGATGCGTCCAAGAATCCGAACACCGCGGGTTGGCTGTCGTGGGCATTGGCCAATGGTTGGGGCGGTCGCAAGCTGACCGATGACGTCGTCGATCTCGGCCTGACCGCGATCTTCAGCTCGTTCCTCAATCCAACCGGCGCATTGTGCCAGCCGTTCCAGCTTCCGCTGTGCACCGACAACGTCGGCAGCAATGACAAGACGTTCTCGTCCACATTCCCGTACATGGCATCACCACACCCCTGATTTCAGCGCGCCTGGTCCTTCCCCTCTTAGGTCGGAGGGGAAGCGACTTCGCGGCGGAGGCATACCTTCATGGATCGAAGACGATGGTTCGCAATGCTGGCAATGGTGATCGGCGCGATTGGCGTGATAGTCGTCGCCGTCCAGCGGCGACCGGCACATGCACCGCGTAGCACGCCTGCCCTGGTGACGCGCGACTCGCAGCCACTGGAATCCGACATTCGCGATCGTGACATCGCGCTTTACGAGCGGCGAGCACGAGAGGACACCGCGAGCGCGAGCGATCGCTCGCAACTCGCAATTCTCTATATGGACCGGGCGCGCTCGAGCGGCGGATTCTCGGACTATCAACGCGCGGAGAAGTTGGCTCGGAAGTCACTCGAGCTGCGCACTGAGCACAACGGACAAACGTTCGCTCTCCTCGCAAACGCGTTACTCGCACGACACGACTTTACGCAGGCGCTCGCGGTCGCGCATACTGCAGACTCACTCTACCCCGATACACCGGCGCACCTGGCGCTGCTCGGCGAGATCGAGCTCGAGATGGGTGACTATGCCGCCGCGGCCAGCCACTTCGGCTCAATTCACTTCAATCGCGATCAGTTCACGATTGCCGCGCGCGTTGCGCGGTGGCGCGAGCTCACCGGCCACGCAGATGCCGCACGCCGACTATTGCGCGATGCGGTGACCAAGGTTGACCGGCGCGACGATCTCCCGAGAGAACAAGTCGCGTGGTTCCATTACAGGCTCGGTGACCTCGAGCTTCGTACCGGGCATCTCGATTCGGCAGAGGTGTCGTACAAGCGCGGGTTGGCCGTCTTCCCGAACGACTATCGCATCCTTGGTGGCCTCGCGCGACTCGCCGCCGTTCGCGGACGCTGGGAAGAGGCGATCGACTTTGGCAATCAAGCCATCGCCATTCAGCTCGACCCGGCGACACTCGGCACGCTCAGCGAGGTGTACACTGCCCTGGGTGATACTGCGCAGTCGGCGCAGTATGCGCGTGCGATGACCACGAGCGCACTCAAGCAACCCGGGCCCATTCACCGTGCGTGGGGATTATTCCTACTCGATCACGGATCCAAGAGCGACGTGAAGCGTGTGCTCGCGAAAACGCGCATCGAAATGCGGACGCGGCACGATGTCTACGGGTACGACTTGCTCGCGTGGGCGCTGCACAAGCAAGGGCGCGACGTCGACGCCCGCGCGGCGATGCAACACGCGCTCGCGCAGCACACCGAGGACGCGCAACTGTTCTATCACGCGGGAATGATCGAGCGCGCCGCTGGCAACGCCGCGCAGGCCCGAACGTACCTCGATCAGGCGCTGATGATGAATCCGCGATTCAGCGCCACGCAGGTATCTGTCGCGCGCGCCGCGCTCGATTCTCTAAGGAGTCGCGGGCCGCGACTTGCACTGTGAGTACACACGACGCGAGCCACTGCGCGTCGTCAATCAGCGACACCGCTGTTTGATATCGCCACGTACTCGCTCGCTTCCCACATCAATCCCCTCCATTGCCGCACCGACCCTCGCTCTACCGCCGCGCCAAGGTTGCCGCCACCTATGTCGCGCTCGTCGTGCTCAGCGCGCTTGCGGCGTGCAGTGACCGGTCGGTGTCTGCACCCGCAGGTGGGCAAGGAGTAGCCAGCGCGGCCGTGACGCCCGTTGCCCTGCTGCAGTGCGTTGCGCAAGTCGCGAGTCGCGACGTCAGCTGCCGAAGCGTACGCGAGACGACGCCGAGTGGAGCGGCGCACGACATCATCGGCGGTCAAAACATCTATGTGAGACTCACGTCCAGCAACGTGACCTACAGCCTGGCCACCGGGATCTTTCAGTTCGACGTGACGGTGCAGGACCTCATGCCGGAGAGCCTCGGCACACCGGGCGACGAAGCGGTCGGCACGCATGTGCTCGACGCGAATGGCATTCGGGTCTTCTTCAACGTTCTTCCCGTTGCAACCGGAGGTTCGGGATTGATCACGGTGCTCAATCCTGACGGCGTCGGCACGTTCACCGGCACGAATCAGCCGTATTACCAGTACAATGAAGTGCTCGTGCAGAACGCCATCTCGGGCTCCAAGCAGTGGAGATTCAACGTTCCGTCCACGGTCACGACCTTTGGCTTCTTCATGTACATCTCCACCGTGGTCAAGCCGGCACTCGTGATCGACGAGATCCTTGCCAATCCGGGCGGCACGATCTCCGATGCCAACGGTGAGTGGTTCGAGGTCTACAACGCGGGCGTGCGCTCGGTGGACCTGAAGGGCTATACCATTTCCGATTCCAGCTCCACGACCAGGCGGCCCTACCACACGATCGCCTCAACGCTGGTCGTTCCGCCGGGCGGCTACGTCGTATTTGGGAACACGACAAACACGACACTCAATGGCGGCGTGATTGTCGATTACGCGTACAATGGCGCGCTGTCGTTGGCCGATGACGAGGCGGATGCGATCAAGCTGTCGAGCCCCATCATTGGGATTGACTCGACCACCGCGAAGACCATCAACCGAGTCAGCTACGTCAATGCATTGGGTATTTCGGCTAAGAGTGGTATCTCGCGCGAGCTGAGGAACCCCGCCCTTCCGAATGGCAACACGGACGATGGTAATTGGACCGATGGATCCGTCTCTTACGGACCGGGCGGCACAGGCTCCCCGGGCGCCGCGAACACCGGATATGCATCCGTGCCGCCGTCCGCGGCAACGATCGGCGTCGTCACGACGGGCAATGGCCAACTTACCGTGGCATTCACGGCGCCATCGAGCGACGGCGGCTCCCCGATCACGAACTACGAGTACAGCACAGATAACGGCGCCACGTGGACGACGCGCAGTCCTTCTGCGACGACAAGCCCAATCGTTATTACAGGCCTGACCAACGGCACGACCTACCAGGTGCGCATTCGCGCGCTGAATGCTGCCGGCACCGGCACGATGTCCGCCGCCGCACCTGGCACACCGACGACAACGCCGGGTGCGCCGTCGATCTCGAGTATCACGCCGGGGAACGGGCAGCTTTCCGTCGCCCTCACTGCGCCAGCAAGCACAGGTGGTACGGCGATTACCAACTACGAGTACAGCACCGATAACGGCGTGACATGGCTCGTGCGCAGTCCCGCCGCGACGACGAGTCCTCTCGTCATTACGGGCCTCATCAACGGCACGACGTACGCGGTGCGGTTGCGCGCGGTGAACGCCGTCGGATCAGGGACGCAGTCGACGGCATTGAGTGGAACGCCCGCGACCGTGCCCGACGCACCGACGAACCTCGTTGCGACTGCTGGGCTCACGAATGCCGCACTCACCTGGACCGCCCCCGCGAGCAGCGGTGGATCGGCGATCACCACCTACGTCGTCGAGTTCAGTGCGAATGGCGGAACGAGCTGGAGTCCGTTCGCGCACTCCGCGTCAACGGCCACGGCGATCACCGTCACTGGATTGACCAACGGCACCGCGTATCAATTCCGCGTCTCCGCAACGAACGCGTTAGGTACCGGCGCCACGTCGGGCACCGCATCCGCGACACCGGGCACGCCTGGAGCGCCCACCGGTGCCACCATCGCATTCAACCAGCAATCGTCAACGGCGCTGGACGGCCTCTTCTCCTGGACCGCACCGGCGAGCAGCGGCGCCTCAGCGATCACTGATTACGTCATCGAGTACAAGACGTCGGCATCGGTGACGTGGACAACGTTCGCCCATTCGGCATCCACGCTGACGACCGCAACGGTGCCTGGGCTCGTGCCGTCGACGACGTACAACGTGCGCATCTCGGCAAAGAACGCCGTGGGCACCGGAGCGCCGAGCGCCGTCGCAACGGCCACCACGAACGGGCCGTCGAGCCGGCTGTCCTGCTTCCAGCCTGGCAACTCCAACTCGAGCGCGAACTCCATTGTCATCGCGCCGTGCGCCGGCACCCAGCTGGGCAACGTCATCCTGATTCCTGTGACGATCGGTAATTCGTCGGCGACGACTGTCGTGACCATCAGCCAGATGGCGGGCACCAGCGGCTTTACGTCGCTCGGCACGGAGCTCAATGGCAGCAACCAGACGACGATCTTCTACAAGATCGCCGACGCCACCGATGTGGGCCGCGTGGCAACGTACGGATTCAGCTGGACCGGCAACGTGAAGAACGCGATTACGTTGGTGGCCTATAAAACCACCGACGGCGCCGCGCCGAATTACCTGTCGACAAACGGCACGGGAATCACGGCGACGTCGCCTGCGGTCACGGTGAGCGGGTCCACCAGCTACACGCTGGTGTACATCTACACGATGGCCGGTGTCGCCATGTCCTCCACCACGCCGTCCGTGGGTGAGTGGACCGTGAGTTCCGAGCTGTGGAAGAACACGACGGCCGGCGCGAACAACGCGCTCGCCGCAGCGATCAGCACAACGGACGTTGACAAGTTTGCCTCCGCCACGACGCCTCCGCGTAGCGCGACGACATCGAGCATGACGGTAACCACGAAGTGGAATGCCGCGGTGCTCGTGCTCAGGTCGCCGTGATGTCGTAACGACAAACCGGCAGCCGGGCATGGCTGTCGGTTTGTTCGTTCGCGGCCTCCCCGGCCTCGATGGCGCTGCGCTCGATTCTCTTGGGTCCGCAGTTGGGTCTGATTGCCGGCGGGCCCTAACCCGACGTTGAGCTGACTGCGCATGGCGTCGTCGTCACGCGGCGATGACCGCGTCGACGGCCGCGGCGTCGAGTACGCCGCGCACCTTTCGCAGGAGGGCGTCAGGCGTGAAGGGCTTCCCGAGAAACGCCGTTTCCAGGCTCGACACACCGTGCAGGATGATCGCGTCTTGCGTATATCCCGACGCATAGAGGAGGCGCATCCCCGGGCGCAACGGCATGAGCCGCTCAGCGAGTTCGCGCCCGCTCATGCCAGGCATCACCACATCGGTAACCAGAAGGTCGATCGTCCCCGGGTACAGTGCCGCCACTTCCAGCGCCGCGTCGCCGCTCGCCGCTGTCAGCACGTTGTAGCCGGAACGCGTCAGTACGCGCGATGCCAGCCGGCGCAGTGCTTCCTCGTCTTCCACGAGCAGGATGGTGGCGTCACCGCTGGGACTCACCTGAAACGCGTCGGTCACGCTCGGTTCATCGACAGCGTCCACGCGGGGCAGGTAGATGCCAAAGGTACTGCCCTTTCCCAATTCACTCTCGACCATGACGAAGCCGCCGCTCTGCTTCACGCTGCCGTACACAGTGGAGAGGCCTAGGCCCGTGCCCTTGCCTTGCTCCTTGGTCGTGTAGAAGGGCTCGAATACACGATCGCGCACCGCGGGCGACATTCCACTTCCGCTATCCGACACGACGATGGCCACGTACGGAATCTCGAGGCCTTCCGCATGATTACGCATCGCGCTTGTGTCGATGTTCTTCGTTTCGATGAGCAGCTTGCCACCGCGCGGCATCGCATCGCGAGCGTTGACGACGAGATTGAGAACGACCTGCTCCAGCTGGCCGCGATCGGCCATGACCATCCCGAGCAGCGGATCGAGCACGATCTCGAGCGCGATGTCCTCGCCCACGGTGCGCCGGAGCATACGGCCCAGCTCTCCCACCATGTCGTTGAGCGAGAAGGTCCGCGGCTTGAGTATCTGCTTGCGGCTGAAGGCAAGCAACTGGCGCGTGAGCTCAGTCGCGCGGTCCGCAGCGCGGTCGATCTCCTCGAGCTCTCCGCGTACCGCCTCTTTGGAGTCGAGGTCTTCGATCGCGAGCTGTGTATTGCCCTTGATGACCGTGAGCAGGTTGTTGAAGTCATGGGCGACACCGCCGGCGAGCCGGCCCACGGCCTCCATCTTCTGCGACTGGAGCAGGGCTTCCTCGGCTCGCTTGCGATCGGCGACCACGGAATTGAAACCCAGGCGCAGCTTGCCGATGGCGTCGTCGCTCCGCACGTCGAGCGCCACGGCGTAGTCGCCGCCGGAGAAGCGCTGCATCGCGCCAAGGATGTCGAGCACATTGTTCTCGAGATACTGCTGGCTGACGCGGTCATGCTCAGCGGCCCGTCCAAGCTGTTCGTTCATCGCCCGCAGGCGGCGATGGCGCGCGCGCGAAGCCCTGGTGATCGACGCGATCACGGCAACGACAAGCAGCACGATGAACGTGCGAAACCACCAGGTTGCCCAGAATGGCGGCGTGATCGTGATCGCGATCGATATCCCCTGCTCGTTCCAGACGCCATCGTTGTTGCTCGCCTTTACGCGGAAGACGTATTTGGCGGGCGCAAGGCTCGTGTAGGTGGCCGCGCGCGTGGCACCGGCGTCCGTCCAGTCATGATCGAAGCCTTCGAGCTTGTACGCATACCGGTTCTTCGCCGAGGCCGTAAAGTCCAGCGCGGCGAATTCGAGGGTGAACACGGATTGTGTGTAATCCAGCGTGATCTCCTTCGCCTCCGAAATCTGGACCGTCAGCGGCGAGCCTGGCTTGCCAATCTCCACGGGTTTGTTGAACACCTGGAAGTCCGTAAAGGCGATACGAGGCTTCCGCGTATTCTGCGTGAGCAGTTCCGGGCGAATGATGTTGAAGCCGTTGTTGCCGCCGAACAGCACCTCGCCATCACGGCCGCCCATGTACGAGCGCGCGGTGAACTCGCGGCCCTGGAGTCCATCGTCGGCGGCAAACTTCCACGACGTCTTGTGCTTGTAGTCGAATCTGACGACGCCCGCATCCGTGCTCACCCACAGATTGCCGGACCGATCGAACACCAGACCGGAAATCATGTCACTCGGAAGGCCGTCCTTGGAGGTGAAGTGCGCGACGGAGCGCGCGTTTAGGTCGAGCCGATCCAGACCCGCCGGTGTGCCGATCCAGACAACGCCCGGCGACTCCTCGAGGATGGCGTGGATCTTCGACGAACTGAGCGACATCGGATCTCCTCGCCGGAGTTCATATCGCGTCATGTGCGACGTGGCGGGGTCGAACACAACCAATCCGTTCTGGACCGTGGCAAGAAGCAGCCGGCCGTCGCGCATCTCCCGGATGATCCAGATCTGCGACTCGAGTCCCGGCCTATCAATGTGGAACGACGTGAACGCCTTCTTCGCCGGATCCAGGAGGACGAGTCCGTTCGTCCACGTGCCGGCCCAGATGCGGCCCTTTCCGTCGGCGAGCACAGAAAAGATCTCATCCTGGCTGAGGTTCGTATTGTGCGTCGTGTAGGCGGTGAACCGGCGCGTGGTCGGGTCGAGTACGCTGACTCCGCCCTGCCATGTCGCGAGCCAGATCTTTCCGTACCGATCAACGGAGACCCCGAGCACCGCGTCTCGGTTCAGATTCGAGTTAGCGGTGGTGTAGCGGCGAAATCGTCCGGTTCGCGGATCGAGCCGGTTGAGGCCCCCGCCATCTGTGGCGACCCAGAATGCGCCGGTGCTGTCCTGCGCGAAGCCAAGCACGGAATTGAGACTGAGACTCGTGCTGTCGTTTCCCACCGAGCTGAATCGCTGAATTGCCTCGCTTGACGGCCGTAACACATCGACGCCCCCGGAGAACGATCCGGCCCAGAGCGCTCCAGTCTTGTCGAAAAAGAGTGACCAGAACGAATCGCTCCCGATGCCGAGGGGATTGTTTGGGTTGATGCGCAGGTGGTGGAACGTGCGAGTGTCGGGATCGAAATGTTCGAGCCCGCCGTTTTCAGTGGCGAGCCAGAGCCATCCCTTCCTGTCCAGCGCAAATCGCCGGGGGTAGTCATTGCTTAAGCTCGCCGGATCGCGCGCGTCGTGTCGGAAATTCGTCTGCTGTCCGGACTTGGGGTCCAGCAGCACGAGTCCAGCTTCGTAGACCGCCACCCAGAACCGTCCCTTCGCATCCTCGATGAACGCTTCTACCCGGTTTCCAGGAAGCGCGATGGTGCCGGGACGATCGTGCGCGTACCGGCGCACGGTTCCCGTCACTGGATCGATATCCCAGACCCCATCGTTTTGCGTCCCGACCCAGAGATGCTTTCGCCGGTCCTCGTAGATTGCCAGGACCCTCGGTTTCACGGCGCCTGGCGCGACGAGCGGATAGGCAATCGCTGTATCGCGCGCTCTGTCGAAGATGTACATGCCGGTCGTAGTGCCGATCCACAAGTTCCTGCGCGAATCCTCGAGAATGACCCGCACCTGCATCCGGGCGGCCGCTGCCTCGCCTTCGTCGCGCATGAATGTCGTGAACTTGTCCTGCGCACGGTCGTACCGGCTGAGTCCCCCTTCGGTCCCGAGCCACAGCACACCTTGCCGATCCTCATGGATCGCCCACACGGTGTTGTCGCCGAGGGTGCGCGCATCGCCCCGTTGGTTGCGGTAGGTCACCATGCGGTAGCCGTCGTAGCGGCTTAAACCGGTGTTGGTGCCGAACCACATGAAGCCGCGGCTATCCTGGGTAATGGCCGTCACCCACGAGCCTGCGAGCCCGTCGTCGGAGCGTAGATGCCGAAACTGCGGGCCTTGCGCGTGCGCGCGTGGTGCCCCGCATGCGAACAACAGCGCGACCACCGCGAGTGCGAGCGCACGTCGCGCTCCTGTGGCGGACTCTCTGATCGTACCTTCAGCTCGCTCCAACCAAGGACTCCGGAACTCATGAATCGTTGTCGATCCCTTCGAGTTAGGAGTGTCGGAATGTTGCGGCCATTGCTGAAACCGCGGGGCGCGGGCGGCGCCCGTCACGCCCGAGTCGCCCTGTGATTTCGAGTGCCTTGCGATGGCGTGGGCAGCGTCTTCTCCTGCACCATTCCGCTCGCTTGATGGGCGTGCACCGTTCGGAACCCGCTAGCTCATCACGAAGCTGGCGGAGTGGTGTGATAGCTCATTGATACCGTTCGGCGACATGGTATGCGCTAACTGAAGTCTCAAGGCCATGCCAACCAGGTCTGCCAGCGAGTCCGCCCTCATCTTGCGCATCACGCGGCCCCGGTGCGCTTTGACAGTAATCACGCTGATGAACAGCGTTGAGGCCACGTGCTTGTTCAGCCGGCCCGCGACGACGTGCATCATCACCTCGCGCTCGCGCGGCGTCAGGGTTTGATAGCGCTCGCGCAGGCCCCGCAATTCCTTCTGTGATTCGAGGAGCTCGCGGCTGTGCTCGAGCGCCAACGCAATCACGCGCGCAAGCGCATCGCCCGCACACGGCTTGGTGAGCACCTCTATCGCACCGGCCTTCATTGCCCTTACGGTCAGTGGAACATCGTGCCGCGCCGTGAGCACGATGACAGGCGTCGCACCGCGATCGCTTGCAATGCTTCGTTGAACCTCGGCCTCGCCTCGCTCCGCCATCCCGGGATCGAGGAGCACGCACGATGGCACCACAGGAGAAGAGGCGGCGAGCAGGCCCGCCGCGCTCTCGAAGCAGCGCGGAGTCCACCCCTCCTGCCGAATGAGGAATGCGAGTGAGGCGCGCGACGCAGCATCGGCGTCGACGACGTACACGTTGGGCGTGCTGTTCAGCATGATGGTGACCCTCCCCCTGAGCCGCCTCAATTGAACTGCCGAGGCGTGACACCAGTTTCGCGCGGTCAGCCGATTGCCGAATCCAACGTGCAGTTGGTCTTTCCCTCAGCCAAACGATGTAGAGGGCTAGCCGGGCAGGTGGATGATTCCACGCTTCAGTGCGATCGTCACTGCACCGGTACGATCAGGAGCGCCAAGCTTCTGGAAGATGTGCAGGACATGCACCTTGATCGTCGCCTCGGACCGTCCGAGCGCCGTGCCGATCTCCTTGTTGCTCATCCCCGTCGCCATGTGGGTCAGCACCTCGACCTCACGCTCCGTGAGATCGATCCTCGGCGTGGCATCAGCAAGCGTCATTGCAACAGCGGACGGAATCGCACGGCCGCCAGCATGCACCTGCCGGATCGCGTGACCGACTGCATCCGGCACCATGTCCTTCAGCAGGTATCCCCGCGCGCCCGCCTCCAGGGCGCGGTAAATGTCGGCGTCGCCATCCCAGGTGGTGAGTGCGATGATGCGCGCCTCGGGAAACTCACTGACGATTGCTGCAATCGCGTCCACACCACCCATCACGGGCATGCTGAGGTCCATCAGCGTCACGTCGGGACGATGCGCCCGGAAGGACTCGACGGCCTCGCGCCCGTTGCCCGCCTGGGCGACGAGCTCAAAGTCCACATGCGCAGCAATCAGCGCGGCGAGACCGCCGCGATAGATGGGATGATCATCCACTGCCATGAGACGAATGGGCAGCGCGCCAGAGGGGCGACTGACATGAAGCGGATTAGTCATGATTGAAGCTCGGCCGCGTCAGGGTCGCGGACAATACATCGTTCGATGTACTTCACCCCTGCGTCTTCGCGCCCGCGCCGGCACGAGCGACCAGCGGAAGCTCGACCGCCACGATCGTTCCGCGATCGGGATTGGCGCGTAGCTCGCAATGACCGCCGGCCGCCGTCGCGCGGTCCCCCATACCACTCAACCCGAAATGGCCGTTGTGGCGTGCGACCTCTGCTTGCTCGGGCGCAAACCCGCGACCGTTGTCGCGCACCTCGAGGCGCAGCACACTCGGCTCGAACATCACGTGAACCTCGATCCGCGTCGCCTCTGCATGCCTGACCGCGTTCGACATCGCCTCTCGTCCAATCCGGTAGGCAGCATGCTCCACCTGCGGCGAGAGTCGCCGACGCTCGCCGCTCGACTCGACCGAGACCTCGACGCGCGTTCCTGCGGTGCGCTCGCGAATGCATGTCTCGAGGGCAGCAGGAAGGTCTTCGCTGCCGAGCTCTGTCTCGCGCATGTCCCATACGCTCTCGCGCGCCTCGCGTAACGAATCTCGCGTCAGTCGCTGCACCCGCATCAAGGTTTCCGCTGCGATATCCGGGCGTTCGGGCAACGCCATCTCCGCTGCCTTGACTTGAAGGGCAACTCCAGCGAATCCCTGCAGCAGGGTGTCGTGAAGATCCTGCGCGATCCTCGATCGCTCGGCGAGTGTCGCTTCATATTGCGCTCTGAGCGTCTCCTGATGGCGCATGTGCCGCCGCCGCTGGACGATCGCGGCGATGCCGGCACCGGCGCCTCCAATAAGCATGATCACGAAGCCGCGAAACCACAGCGTCTGATACCACGATGGGAGCACACGGAAGCTGAGTGGCGCACCCGTGTCGTTCCAGATATCGTCGCCGCTACTCGCGCTCACGCGGAACGAGTACGTGCCGGGCGCGAGCCCGTTGTAGTAGGCACGACGCCGAACTCCTGCATCAATCCATGCGGGATCGTGCCCTTCCAGTCGATAGCGAAACCGCATCCGGTCCGCCCTCGAGAGATTTGTCGCCGTGTAGTCGATCTCGAGGTCGCGTCCGAGCGCCGGAATGACGACGGCTTCCGACATGACGAGCTCGCGTCCATCGATCCTGACGCCTTCGATGAAGCCGGTGTACGAGCGACGGGCCGAAAGGTGCCGCGGATCCAGGCTGGCAACGCCGCTGTCGGTCGCAACCCAGATCAGTCCATCGGCGGTCCGCACCACATGCTGCCCGCCGTACGGAATGAACGAGCCGGGAAAGCCGTCGAGCTGGTCGAACGTGCGGTACTTCAGGGAATGCGTCGAGTCGGTCAGCGCACGGTCGGCCTCCCCGGCCTCTAGCCGAACGACGCCGGCCTTGGTGAGCATCCACCAGGCGCCGTTGGCGTCGGGCGCCGCGCCGGTAACCGCTTGACCCGGAACGCCCCTCCGCTTGGGGATGGTGCGGAAGCGGTCCCCCTCGAACTTGCTGAGACCAGCGGTGCTGGTCAGCCAGATATTGCCCGCGAGATCCTCGAACACACTGTTCGCGTTGCGCGGTGCTTTCCCGTCAGCGACGAGGAATCTCCGGAGCGCCCCGTGATCGAGATACGAAACCTCATTCTGCTGAACAGTCCAGAGACGTCGTTGACTGTCGAGACGCAGATACCCTCGGTCCGTCGGAGCGTTCACTGGCACTACCAGGACGAGGCTATCATGCGCAAGCCGAGCGAGCCCGAGCGTCAGGTCAAAGACCCATGCTGTCCCTGAATCGTCGACCACGAGATCCCAGAGGTTCAGCGCGCCGTCATGACGTATCGGGATTGCGACAAATGACCTTCCACGAGGCCGAAAAAGTCCGCGGGTTGAACTGAACAGCAAGTGGCCGGACGAGTCCTGAGTCACGCGTGACGGCGTGTCTCCGTTGATGCTGACGACGACGTCCGGAAAACGTGGATGAAGTCGCAGAAGTCCAGGGACGTTGTGCGTGGCGATCCACAGCGACGAGTCACGCATCGCGAAAATGGATCGCGGGCGTGCGGAGCCGGCAATCGGGATCGGTACGAAGTCTCCTTCACGGAAGCAGTCCAGGCCTCCGGTTGATGCGACCCAAATATTGCCTTCCCCGTCTTCGTGGAGTGCATAGACCACATCGGATGCCAATCCGTCTTTCGCTGTGTACTGCTCTGCCTCGGGACCAAATTGGGCCACCGTCCGGCCGTTGAGTCGCTGGGCATCGAGAACCCGTCGCAACCCGTCGCCAGCACTTCCGACCCAGAGACTTCCTTTACGGTCGATGAGGAGCGTGATCGTTCCGACCTGTACCTCACTGGCCGGTTTCCGCTCGCCGGCGCGCGGGAGCGTATGCGCGCCTCGGCCAAGTTCCGCCATCCAGATCGTGCCATCCCCGGACTCGGCGAAGTCCGCCCCCACGGGTCTGTCGCGCAGTTTCGCACCCGCATCAACGAAACGCGTGGCACCGGCAGGGAGGTAGACGACCGCGTTCTCTGTCTGCGCCCAGAGCACATCCTCCCGATCGAACCATAGCGCTTGCGATTGGCTGCCCGGGAACTGCAGCTCCGCCTTGACGTCCTTCCACTTCCCGGCGTCGAATCGAGAGAGCCCATTCACCGTTCCCGCCATCACGATGCCCCGACTCGATTCCGTGATCTCGTAGGTCTTTGCCAGTCCCCGCTCTTTTCCGTACGTGGTCAGTCGGCCGCCTGCGAAATGGCCGACGATGCCGTTCGAGAAGACGATCCACAGGCTCCCGTCGCGGGACGTCTTCAGGCTCAGAACTCCGCTCGAGGGCAGCGAATCCCCGCGCTGCGGAACGAACGCGACGAATCGAGCACCGTCGAACCGGAACAGGCCGGAGCTCGCGCCGATCCAGAGGTAGCCATCAGGCGTGTGCGCCAGGTCGCGTATGGCGACAGGCGCGCCGTCCTTGATGGACCATTTCGTGTGGACCAATTGCTTGATGGGACGCGGCGGTGCCGACTCAACCGCCTGTACGCCGATCACGATGGCCGCTAGCAGAGGCAGCACAATCATGCAATGTCAGAGGGAATCGCGCGCTGCCCGCTGCATCATCTTCCTTTTTAGCCGCTAGCACAAGAGAGTGGCGAAACAAACATCTGGACGACACGCTGCTCGTCTCGCGTCGTCCAGATGTTTGGTTGCGCGCTATCGCAACGTCTTGAACGCGGCGCGCAGTTCTGATGCAAACATGTCAGGATACTCCCACGCCGCGAAGTGTCCGCCAGCGCTTGCCTTGTTGTAGTAGATCACGTTGCGGAACGCGCGCCGGGCCCACGTCTCGGGCGGACTGTACACCTCGTGCGGAAAGATGGAGATGGCCACCGGCACCGAGATCTCCTGCGTCTTCTGTCCCGATGCGACGACGAGCTCGCGCCCAGCGTTCTCCCAGTACAACCGCGCCGCCGATGCGGACGTATTCGTCAGCCAGTAGAGGGAGAAGTTGTCCAGCACGTCGTCCCTCGTTGGCGACTCGTTCGGATTTGCCCCGTACGACCAATCGGCAAAGCCCGGATGCACGAGCATCCAACCAGCGAGGCCGACGGGTGAATCGGTGAGGCCGTACGCCACGGCCTGCGGGCGCGTGCCCATCATCTTTACGTAGGTCAGGTTGCCCATTCCGCCGAACTTCTTGAGCGCATCGACAACGCCGCGCTCTTCATCGGACATTCCTGCGGGGAGCGGTGCACCGCCGAGCGCCGGGGCAACATCATCCGGCACGGTCGCGGGAAAGTTCGTGTGGATGCCGAGCAGTCCTGCCGGGGCCTGACGTCCCATCGCCTCCACCACGCCAGCTCCCCAATCTCCACCCTGTGCGACGTAGCGCGCGTAACCGAGCCGTGTCATGAGGACGCCCCATGCCTTGGCGATGCGATCGGAACCCCAGCCCAATTCGGACGCCTGACCCGAGAACCCGTACCCGGGCAGTGATGGAATGATTACGTCGAATGCATCTTCGGCACGGCCACCGTGGTTCGTCGGATCTGTAAGTGGACCGATGAGCTTGATCTGCTCGAACACGGAACCCGGCCAGCCATGCGTGATGATCAGCGGCATTGCGTTCGGGTGACGCGACTTCACCTGGATGAAGTGAATGTCCACGCCGTCGATCGTCGTCATGAACTGCGGATACGCGTTGAGCTTCTTCTCCGCCGTGCGCCAGCTGTACTTGGTGCCCCAGTACTCCACGAGCCCGCGCAGCGTTGCGAGCGGCACGCCCTGCGAGCGATCGCCCACCGTTTCCTTGTCAGGCCACCGCGTCGCGTTCAGGCGGCGACGCATATCGGCGATGGCCTCGTCTGTCACGTGAGCGCGAAATGGGCGAATGCCCGCGTCGGGTGCGACCACGATGGGCGATGCCTGGTGGTGCGCGACGTCGATGGTGTTGAGTGCTGTCATGTCGATGCTCCGATTGATGGTTGCGCGCGCGGCGCTCCTTGCGGGCGTACCCTGTGCCCGCACGTGCGCCGGGATGGCGACTGCGAACAGCAGTGCGATGGGGCCGACGCAGCACAGGGTCGCGATGCGGCGGATACCGACAGTGAGGCTTTTCATACGGACTCCGGTGAGTGACCGGCTGCAGGATCATCCGCGATGCGCGGACGCCATTCACAGCACGCGCAGTGAGTCTCTCGCAATCGGCTGCGACGGAGTAGTGAACCTTGGTGTCTGAACACGCTCGGCCTAGACACCTTGGTGCAATGAGCGCTGACTGCACCCGCTCATCACCTACGCGATGCGGATGAGTTGATAAAGACGCTGCTCATGGACGACGCCGTTGCCCTCGGCTTTGGTCGACCTGTGCACCCTTCTGCCGCCCTGCCCTCATGGCTTTCCCTCGGCCACCACGATCAGAGGCTTCCCCTTCTCGACGATGTAGGTAGCGAGTTCCGCCCCGTTTACGCGCCCAGGATTTCTTGCCGAGTGGACGACACCGGCGGGGACGAAGAGAACGTCGCCGGGCTTCAACGTGACCGGCGCCTTTCCGTCGATCGTGTACTCGAGCCGGCCCTCGAGGACGTATATGATTTCCTCGCCTGGGTGCTTGTGCCGTGCCGAGCCCATTCCGGCGGCGATATCAACGCGCGCCTGGATCACTTCGCGTCCGCGCGCGCTAAGGTCGTGACGCTGCAGGTCGATGCGCGTGACACCCGCCAACTGCGCCGGCGACTGAATCGCCGAGTTGCCGCTCCACGCTGCTGCGACGATGAGCGTCGCGACCATGATGCTTCGAATCGATAACATGCCAGCTCCCTTGAAGGTTGTCGAAGACAATCTTTGTGGATTTGCGGACATCGTCATTGCACGATGGTATCAGCCGGAAACAGCCAAGCATGCCGATCGACGTGTGTGACCGGGCGCCACGCCAATGCGACCTCGCTTTTTCAACGCGGTCGCGGTCTGGCAGGTTGTGCAGCGAACGACAAAGGGCCACCATATCGGTCATCAGAATCCATGTTCGCCCGCCGATTCGGAGCATCGATGTCACGTCGTCTCTCTCTCACGCTTGCAGGCTCCGCGCTCGTGGCGGGTGCTGGCTGTTTCTCCACCGCCGGCGGGCCGCGCACCGAGACGCCGCCCGTCTCGCGGGCCGCGCCGCCCACCGCGTCCCCGATGGATACGGCGAGAGCGAACGCCGCCGCCGTGACTGCTGCCGCCGCGGCTTTGCCGCGCCGCACCGACCCGTTCCAGGGCGCCGACCTCTCGCCCAAGAAGCCCGTGCTGCCGGTGTC
>JBDTMO010000011.1:0-21190 GCA_039934235.1 bacterium
TCGAGCAACCTTTTGCCTTCCTCACGTGACAGATTCTTCGGACGTCATGGAGAATGAACAGCTCACCGTACAGCGCGCCATCTCAGGCGACCAGGCGGCGATGCGGGCCCTTTGGACCCGCCACGCCCCTCATATCGACGTTGTGGTACGCCGGTTGGTTGGACACGACCCCGACCTCGCGGCAGACGTCGCGCAGGAAGTGTGGATCCAGATATTTCGCGCCTTGCCAAGCTTTCGGGGCGATGCGCAGTTTGGAACCTGGGCTCACCGTATCGCCGTGAATCGGACGCTCAACGCGCTCCGTCGCACCAAGCGGACGTCGGCCGTGGAGGTTCAAGTGGAGGACGACAGCGCATCCGTCGAACCTGAAGCGGAGCGGGCCCTGCTCGCGGCATCGATCGAGGAGGCCGCGAACAAGCTCTCGCCCGGAGCGCGCACCGTCTTTCTGCTCCATGACGTTGAAGGCTACACACACGAAGAGATTGCCGTCGAGCTTGGAATAACGGCGGGTGGCTCCAAGTCGCAATTGTTCAAGGCGCGCGCGAAGCTCCGCGTCCTTCTTGCACACATGGTCGATGCACCTTTACGCTCTACATCTCGATCCAACACGGCGGAACATGCTGCACCTGCATATTGATCGTCTCGCCGAGCTAGGCGACGACACACCAACGCCAGAAGAGGCGGCGCACCTCGCATCCTGCGACGTGTGCGCGCATGAGGTGAGCGCCTATCAAGCGCTGGTCGCCATGGCGCATGCGGAGCGCGAGCCATTCGGCTTACCGCTCACGCGCTGGGACGCAATCGCCGCTGAGCTCGCGCTACAGAAAGACGCTCCCGCTCCGGATATCATGCCGGCGACGCGTTCCAACCGCTGGATGCTGCAGATCGCCGCCGGGCTGCTCCTCGTTGCCGGCGGTGCAATGCTCGGACGTGTGTCGGCTGGGGCGCGCGCGCTACCGGACAGCAGTGCAACGCAGACCGCAAGCGCTGCCTCGTCGAACGGCCTGACGCAAACTTCAGCGAAGCCGTCTGTCGACTCCCTGGTGTTCGGTTCAGCCAAAGAGGCCCGCGCAGCACAGCAACGCTCAGAATTGCTGTATCAGCAGGCGGCCGCGTTCCTGGCCCGCGTCGATACGACGGGCGCTGGTAGCGGCAGCCCGGTGGCGTATCGCTCGCGTCTCGCAGCGCTCGATCAAATGATCTCCACCACGCGCGAGGCGATGCGCGAGGCACCGCACGATCCAGTCATCAACGGCTATTACCTCACAACTCTGGGCCAGCGCGAAGCAACGCTCCGGCAGCTGAATACCGCGCTCCCTGCGTCGCTCCGCGTCAACAGTTTCTAATGTCTTCATCGTCAAACACTGTCGTCACGCTCCCGACGCCGCGGCACGGTACCCACACGCCGCTCGTTGCCTCACTCGCGGTACTGCTTGCGTCGGGGCTGCTGCCGCTCTCGGCACAACAGCAGCGCGTCGAAATCGTGCGCGCACGGGCGCCGCTTGCGGAGCAAGCGGATTCTACGGACCGGCAACTGCGGAGATTGCAGCGGCAACTCGACTCGCTGGCGCGCGTCTACAACGAGCAGGACGGCCTCACCATCGCGCAGCGCAAGCGAGTGGAAGACGAATTGGGGCGGACGATCAAGCGGTTGGACGACCTCTCCACGCGCATGAACCGGGCGCCCAGCCAGATGCTCCGTCCGGGCGATCAGATTCGCATTCAGATGATGCCGCAGGTGGCCGAACGGGCCGCGGCATCGATGTCGCGCGCGATGATGCAGGTGCGCGAGGCAGAGCAGGCGGCGCCGCGCGGCTGGGTCGGCATCGTGGCCGAGGGGCCAAATTTGTCACGCGTCGAGGACGGGCAGCTGCTCGTCCGGTACTTCGCGTATCCGCGCGTGGCGTCCGTAGATCCAAGTTCTCCCGCGCAACGCGCGGGGCTGGCGCCGAATGATACGGTCCTCGCGTACGATGGCGTGGACGTCAGCGAGAACGACATTTCGTTCACACGGCTGCTGCGCCCGAACGCGAAAGTCAGTATCCGCATTCGTCGCGATGGGAAGGTGCGTGAGGTTCCCGTGATCGTTGCGGCGGTGCCATTCCGCATCGCACAGCGACGCGACGATGAGTCTCGGCTGCGCGAAACATGGGATGTCGCGACAATGCCCGAGGCGCCGTCGTTTGCGCGGGTTCCCACGCCTGCAATGGCGCCGGAAGCTCCGATGCGGATATCGCTTCGCGCGACGTCGCCTACCCCCGCCATCCGGCCAGACGAGGGGACGTCGAGTGTTCCGCCGACACGACCGGCGGGTGCCTTCAGCTTCTCATACAACGACGGCGTTGCTGGGGCTCGGCTCACGCCGATTACAGAAGGACTCGCCAAGGCACTCGGCGTGAGCTCGGGTGTGTTGGTGACGAGCGCTCCCGTCGGTTCGCCGGCGAACGAATCCGGCCTGACCGACGGCGATGTGATCTCGAAGGTGGCCGGTCAAGTCGTTCGCCGAGTGACGGACGTGCGCGATATCGTTGCGCTGGCAGCGGAGGATGGCGGTCACCAGGTGGAACTCGAGATTGTGCGCGAGAGGAAGCCGATGCGCCTGTTGTTGAAGTGGTGATGCTGTCGTCCTGAGCGGAGGATGACAAGCGCGGGGTGCAGATCCTTCGACTCGCTGCGCTCGCTCAGGATGACAGGGTTTCGCTAAGCGGCTCCAGCTTGCGGCTCGCAGGAACCAGCGACTTGTGAATGGCGAGCGCCGCGATTGCGCCATCGGACGCGGCGGCGATTGCGAGCTGAGGCCCGGGGACGATGTCGCCCGCCGCATAGCAATGACGCACCGACGTGTGATTGTGTTCGTCCACGATGATGTGTCCGCCCTTGTCTCGTTCACAGCCGAGTTGGGCGCCTAGATCGTCGGCTGGATACTGCCCGATGGCGAAAAAGATCTTGTCGACGTCGAGTTGCAGTCCGTTCTCGAACTCCAGTGACGTCAGCAGCGAACCAATATGCTTCGCGCACGTGACCTTCGATTCGAGCACGGGAATATTGAGCGCGTCCAGCTTCCGGCAATACTCAGGAAGGTCCAGGTCTGCCGGCGCACCGTTGGTGCAGATGATGATCTGATCGGTCCACGTGGTGAGGTCGAGTGCAAGCCCAACGGCTTTACGCCCCTTGCCTATCACCACGACTTTCTTCTTCACACATTGCCAACCGTCGCAGTCGGGGCACACGTGCGCGCTGGCCCCGTACACCCGCTCGAGCCCGGGAACGTCGGGCCAAACGTCCTTGAGCCCAATGGCGAGTAGCACGCGCCGCGCGTCAATGGTACGACCGTCCGCGAGGATGAGCTGAAAACACTCATCGCCATTTACGGTGACGCGTTCGCATGAGGAATCAACGAGCTCGACGCCGTTCCCTCGCGCCTCTTCGCGGCCGATGCCCCGAAGCTCCGGCGGCTGGATGCCAGGTAGCCCGAGGTATCCATTGATCTCTCGCGTTTCCCAGTTTCGGGGATCGCCCGAGTCGACAAGTATGACGCGATGCAGGTAGCGCGCGAGCCAAACAGCCGCAGACAATCCGGCTGGCCCACCGCCGACGATGGCGACATCGTAAATGGTGACACCCATGGCGCTCGTGCGAAGGCAAGATCAGCGCCGGACCCTTGCTAGTCCTTCAGTGATCCGGGCGGCACGCGATACAACAGCCTGAGGGTCGCCCGATCCGACGAGCTGATCGTCTGGGTGGCCGACTCGCGGTACATCACGCTCGTGGGATCATTCGCGTGGTTCAGGCCAAGTGCGTGGCCAATCTCGTGGCGCAGAATTCCGTCCACGATCGTTGGGGACAGCGCGCGGCCCGAGCTGTCGTGATTTGCCACCCACACCCCGACCTTCGCGATAAGGAAGGCGCCCGTCTGCGTTCGTTCCGTCACGCCGATGCGTTGTCCCTCTTCAGCGGGAAAGCGCTCACGCCAGCGAATAGTGAGATCCGCGGTCGTCGAGTCGGCAATGAACGTAAACCGAAGCGGAAATCCGGCCTCGCTCCATTCGGCAAACACGTCGCGCGCCATCTGCGGATAGTGGACGTCGAATCCGGCGATTGCAGACGATGGCTCGACGTAGACGCGCACTGCGTCCGTCAATCGCTCGGGCCAGCGGTAGAGCGCGCTGTCCTGCTGCGCGAGAATGTCGTCGACGTATGTGCCGAACGCGAGATTGTGGACCTGGCGACGCATATCGTCCGGCGGCGTTCCCTGTGCCTTGCGAGCGGGGACGAGCTGGCGTTTGACAGTGCCTTGTAACTGGCCGGCAATTACGACGGTGGTGTCGCGGGCCAGCGCGGCGGACGCGTGGCGTAGGGCGCGCTCGTCTGAATCACGAAGGCTGCTATTGATGACGAATGCCGCGAGACCACCAAGCAGTACTGCCAGAACGAGCTCGAGTCGCGGGCGAATTGTCACGAGGTTCGGCTGGCGTTACCGCACGCCGCCTGGCGGAAGCGTGTAAAGCAGGCGGACCGTCGCGCGGTCTGCGGCCGACAGTGTTCGCACGCGGACCTTCGGAGCCATGATGCTTGTTGCATCGGCCGTGTGGTCGAGCCCGAGCAGGTGTCCCACTTCGTGGAGCGACATTGCGCGCATTGCATCGTTGTCGAGGATCGGACCGTTGCGGTGGTAGACCGCGAGTACGATGTCCGCGTCGGTGATCCACCAGTCGTCGTCCCGCGCCCACTTGGTGCGACCGCTGATCTCTTCGTCGAAGTGATCGACAAAATTCACATGGACATCGGCCGAGGAGGAGTCGCTGGTGAATGCAAAGCGGACGGGCAGCGCCAGGGCGTCCCATTCGCGAAACGCACCACGCACGTCGTTGACGAAATCGCCGTTCCAGCCCGTGATGCTCGACGTGGGCTGAATCCACACCAGAAGGGGCGCGCCGCCTCGATCGGGCCATCGCGCCAGTGCACTGTCGCGCTCCACAAGCATCTCGGCGATGAACGTACCGTTCGCGTGCTCAGCGAGCGTCTTCCGTACCGCTGCGCGCACCGGCTCCGTCGCACCGTCGGTGGCGCCGAGCGGATGTGCGACCGCTCCGCCACTCGCTACGCGCGTACGCCCGCGCGGTGCGCGAGCGGAGGATGCGGTGAGCAGCAGCAGGGCGAGGAGAAGGGCGGCAGTGGTGCCGGCCCGGAGGCGGGAGATGTGGCTAGTGCGAAACGTCATCGAGGTATTCGTGGCGGACCATGCGGTCCGTCGCGCAAGAGGCGTCGGCTTTGCTGAGGAGCGCTGGTGCGCCGCTCAGAAAGACATGCGGGCGGTGTTCAGTATCGGGAGGGGGACGAACGAACTACAGGAACGGCAAATATCTCGAGTGCGACTGTCGCGAGGGGCGCGCCACCCCTCACGATACCAGACGAGCGCCCCGTAAGAAGGGCACGCCGTTGTCAGGTCGCGGCAAAGATCAGTACGCTACCGATATTCGCTGGGCGAAATGCGCGGCATGCTCCAACTCATCGAGCACCGCGACGGCGAAATCCTCGAATGAGATCGTACTCCTGCCGTCTTCGTTTACGAGGAGTCGTTCGCCGCCCTGCCGGTATTTGCCGGTGCGTTCGCCGGGATGAACTTCTGCGGCAGGACTGATGTAAGTCCAGTCGAGCCCGTCTGCGTCGGACCGGTACACCGCCAACGCATCGCGCTGTGCGAGCGCTTCGGGCTTGTAGGCCTCCGGAAAATCGGGCTGGTCAACAATCTGTTGGCCCGGCGCAGTCTCGAGGCTGCCAGTGCCGCCAACGATGATGACGCGTTTTACCCCAGCGTCCCGCGCGCCATCGATGAGGGCGTGCGCTGCAGCGCTGAGCGATGACGCTGGCCGGCCGTCCTGACCAGGCCGAGGTGAAATAGCGCTGATGATTGCATCTGCACCTTTCGCCGTCCTGGCGACGCTCGCCCTATCAGTCGCGTCCCCCTCGAGAACCAGGAGATTGTGCTGCGGGAGCATCGTCGCTTCGTCGCGAACCACGGCGGTCACATTATGTTGCCGCCGAAGAGCTTCACTGACGATGCGTTGGCCGATGTTGCCTCCGGCGCCGAACAGGACGATGTGCATGGGCACGTTCCCCGGGAGATACGATGATCCACAGTGACCAATCGTGCATTAACGCCAGTACCGCGCCAATGATTCCCGATGCGCTCGCCGATGCTGTGGGGTTGAGGCGCAGGCGGCGTCGGCTACGTTGTGACATTGATGCTGCGAATGTCGTCAGTACAACGACTGATTGGTGCGGAAGCAGTTCGCGCAACACACGTTACCTTCAAGTTTGGAGCATTGCGCGATTAGGTCCGTAAGACAATTTGTTCCCCGTCGCGATGGGCGCCGCCGTTGGGCGTCCCTCCAGTGCGATCCCGCCCTCGCCGCAATTCGCATTACATCGATGTCAGATCAGGGTTCACCAGCCGTGCCAACAGACGCGTCGGGATCCGCGCCCCCCATTCAAAGGACAGTGGCGCGCCTGAACCCCGGCGATCGCCTGGTTGTGATTGGCGGAGGTCCGGCCGGCCTGACCGCTGCCTATCTGGCCGCGAAGCAGGGCTATGCCGTAACGGTGCTCGAGGGTACCGACGAAATCGGCGGCATCTCGAAGACCGCGAAGTACAAGGGCTATCGCTTCGACATCGGTGGTCATCGCTTCTTTACCAAGATCACTCCCGTCCAGGAGTTCTGGGAGGAGATTCTCGGCGACGATTTCCTCGACGTGCCGCGGCTATCGCGGATTCTTTATAGCGGCAAGTACTTCCATTATCCCCTGCGCGCCATGAACGCGCTGACGGGGCTCGGCATCGTGAATGCGACGCGGTGCGTGCTGAGCTACATCGATGCACAGCTCAATCCGTCGCTGGTGGAAGACACGCTCGACCAATGGGTGACCAACCGCTTTGGACGTCGGTTGTATGAGATCTTCTTCAAGACGTACACGGAGAAGGTCTGGGGCATTCCATGTACGGAAGTGCGTGCCGAGTGGGCAGCGCAGCGCATCCAGGGGCTCTCGCTCGCGCGCGCGATTCTTTCGGCGACGGCATTGAACAAGCGCTCGACAGACATCAAGTCGCTGATCAACTCATTCAAGTATCCGCGACTGGGCCCTGGACAGATGTGGGAGACGTGCGCCGATCGCGTGAAGGAGCTCGGCGGCCAGGTCTTGATGAATCACTACGCGACGCGAATCGAGTTGACGGATGGCCGCGCCACCGCTGTCATCGCGCAGACGCCTGAAGGAGAAAAGCGGTTCGAGGGCGAGCACTTCATCACGACCACCGACATCCGATCGCTCATCCGCGCGCTCGGCGAACAAGTGCCGGAGGAGGCTCGCGTTGCCGGTGAAGGGCTCAACTATCGCGACTTCCTGGTCGTCGCGCTGATTCTCGACAAGCAGGATCTCTTTCCCGACAACTGGATCTACATCCACACGCCGGGCGTGAAAGTTGGCCGCATCCAGAACTTCAACAACTGGAGCGCCGCCATGGTGCCGGATGCCGGGCGCACGTGTCTTGGCATGGAGTACTTCTGCTTCGAGGGTGATGGGCTCTGGACGAGCACCAACGAGGAGTTGGTCGAGCTGGCGAGTCGCGAGCTCGAAGCGCTCGACATGGCCAAGCGATCGGACGTCGTCGACGGAACGGTTGTCCGAATGCCGAAAGCCTATCCGACGTACGACGCGGTGTACAAGGAGCATCTCGATACGATTCGCGCATCGATCGACCCTGTGCCGAATCTTCATACCGTGGGGCGCAACGGCATGCACAAGTACAACAACGCCGATCACTCGATGTACACGGCGATGCTGACGTACCAGAACATGCACGGCGCCGAGCATGATGTCTGGTCCGTGAATACGGACTTCGACTATCACGAGGAGCAGAAGATCGACAAGCCGGACGGCGACGATCCATCGGTGCAGAAGAAAGGCGCGGCACTCGAATCACGGACCGTCCTTCCGCGCGAGACCCTCGGCTCCGAGCGGTAGGGTGGTCATGCGCGCTGTCCTCACGTACCACTCCATCGACAATACGCGGTCGCCCATCTCGATTCTGCCTGAGTCGTTCGCATCGCATGTTCAGTGGCTGGCGAGCGGCCGAGTGCGGGTGCTTGCCCTGGGGGCGCTCGTGGCCGAGGCGCGCGCGGGTGATGAGTCACTCGGTGATGCAGTGGCCATCACGTTCGACGATGGTTTTGCGAATTTTGCCGAGTTCGCCGCGCCTTTGCTCGCGAAGCATGGGCTGCCGTCGACGGTGTTTGTGGTGAGTGATCACGTCGGGCGCACGAACGCATGGGGCGGCCAGGAGCCTCCTGGTATTCCGACACTGCCGCTGATGACCTGGGACCAGCTTGGACGTGTGGCGGAAGGCGGCGTGGAGCTGGGCGCGCATACGCGCAGCCATCCAGCGCTCGACATGCTCCTGGCTCAGGCGCTCGCCGACGAGATTGATGGAAGCGCTGATGATATCGTCGCACAGACGGGGGTTCGGCCAACGACGTTTGCGTATCCCTATGGGTTAGCTCCAGCGGCGGCGGTGGCACAGGTACGGAAGAGCTTTGCGGTCGGGGTTTCTACCGAACTACGTGTGCTCGACGTGAGTGACGAACCCGCGCGCATTCCGCGTCTCGATGCCTTCTATCTCCGCCAGCCAGACGGTCTCGCGGGCTGGGGTACCGCGCGCTTTCGCGCGTACGTTCGTCTTCGTGCAGCGGTGCGGAGCGCGCGCGAGCAGGTGCGTCGCAGCGCACGTTTTGGCGCGGCATGACGCGTCCCTATCTCTCGGTCATCGTTCCCGCGTACAACTGCGTGCCGGTGTTGAGGCGTTCGCTTGCTGCGTTGGGTGCGAGCGGGTTGTCGCGCGACGAGTGGGAGTTGATCGTTGCTGACGATGGGAGCACCGACGACACGCCGGCGGTTGCGGCGCAGATGGCCGACCGCGTGGCACGTGTTGGCGACGGGCCGCGGGGGCCAGGACATGCGCGCAACGAAGGGGCGCGCGATGCGCAAGGCGATGTGCTCGTGTTCATCGACTCCGACGTGTGCGTCGCACCGCAGACGCTGCGGCAGTTCGCCGAGCTTTTTCGCGCGAGGCCGGATCTCGGCGCGGCGTTTGGTGCGTATGACGCAGCTCCGGACGCGCCGGGCCTGGTGTCTCAGTATCGGAATTTGCTGCACCACTATGTGCATAGCACGAGTGCTGGGCCGGCGGTGACATTCTGGGCCGGCTGTGGCGCTGTGCGCCGGACGGCGTTCAATGCGGTGGGCGGATTCGATGCGGTGCGCTATTCGCGGCCATGCATCGAAGACATCGAGCTTGGCTATCGGCTGAGTGCCCTTGGTCACCCGATCCTGCTCGTGCCGGAGATTACGGGGAAGCATCTCAAGCGGTGGACATTTCGTGGCGGCGTGGTCACGGACTTTCGCGATCGCGGCGTACCGTGGATGCAGCTCATCCTCGAACGGCGAGAAATTGCCGCTGCGGGGCCGCTCAACCTTGCGCTGCGCGAAAAGGCGTTCACGTTACTCGCGCCGCTCGGTGTGCTCGCGCTCCTTGCGTCGCTGGTGTTTCACTCGATCGCCCTGGCGATTGGTGCGGGCGTCGTGTTGCTCTGTGTCGTGGCAGGCAATGCTGCCTTGCTGCGATGGTTCGCGAGCGTCCGCGGTTGGCGGTTTGCCTTGGGCGTCGTCCCACTTCGTATTGCGTACTATGTTCTGAACGCTGTGTCGGCAGGTTGGGCGATGCTCGCGCATGCGAGAGGCTCCCATCGTGCCATGCCGCGGAACGACAAGTTCCGGGCATCCGGCGTTTCATTGTGATCGATCACTCTCCCATGTCACCGGCGGGGACCTCCAATGCCCACTGACGCCCAACGATCATCTTTGGGATCTACGCGTATCACAGGAGAGCGGCGGCTCGATCCGCCGGAGCTCGAGCAGGCGGTTGCGCGCGCGCTCGTGCTGGCGTTTGCACCGTTGCACAAGCGCATCTTTGGCATTGCAATCGGGACGGCGTTGGCTGCGCTGATTGCGGCGGTGACGCTGATTACGGTGATCGTCGATCCGCAGGATAGCATCGGCCTGCAAATCCTTCACTTCTACTTTCGCGGCTACACGGTTTCGTGGCAGGGCATCGTGATTGGCGCGGCATGGGGATTCGTCGTCGGTTTCATCGGCGGGTGGTTTGTCGCCTTCTGCCGCAACTTCTTCCTCGCAACCTGGCTCCTGTATATTCGTGTTCGCGCCAATCTGATGCAGACGCGCGACTTCCTCGATCATATTTGAGCGTTCACGGAGATCGACGCATGCCCCATATGGAACCACCCGAAACGACCGGCGTGCCGGCGAGCATCGCGACTGCCGCGGTCGCGGCCACGTTTGCGCGGCTCAACGCCCGTGCGTGGGGCATTGCGTTCGCGCTCCTTGGTGGCGTTGGGTTGCTCGCGAGCACGTGGCTGCTCGTTATCGAAGGGGGTAACGTCGTCGGACCGCACCTCTCGCTACTGAAGAACTATCTGCCGGGGTATTCTGTCAGCTTTGGCGGTGGGCTGATTGGCTTTGTGTACGGCTTCGTCATTGGCTACGCCTTCGGGCGCCTCATAGGCACCGTGTATAACAAGCTCGTGCCCGCCCGGGGTCTCTGAACGAAAGGCCGCACGTGAATACCGGGGAGCGCGGCTTCCGCGACGCAGTGAGCTGGCGGTCCTGGTACGGGCTGCCGGTTGCGCTCGTGCTGCTCAATGTCGTGCTGTCGTGGGCGGCGCGCGCTCCGGGCATCCTCACGGGCGAGGACGATGTTCGGTATCTCATCCTCGGTCGCGCGCTGAAAGTCGGGCAATACCGAGAACTGTGGTCGCCGCTGCAGCCCGAGCATCACATGTATCCTCCGGGCTATCCGGCACTGCTCGCGGCGTGGACTGCCATTGGGGGCAGCGCCTTCAGCTGGTTGGTTGTCCTCCAGATTCTGCTCGCGGCCGGAACGCTCCTGTTCACGTTCGACGCGTTGCGCCGCATTGCGCCTCCATTCGTGGCGCTCGGCACGCTGCTGATTCTTGCCGTCAATCCGCACCTGATTCATGCGTCTGGTGCGGTGATGTCGGAGAGTCCGTTGGCGTTCTGCTTTGCAGTTGCGCTCTGGGCCAGCGTGAGCATGGCGCGTGGCCCGCGCCAGACCGTGGTCCTGATCACGGTCGCTGTGCTCGCGCCAATGATGCGCACCATGGGTGTCGTGCTTCCGGTGGCCGTCGTTGCCGATTGGCTTCTTGCGCGCCGCTATCGCGACACCGTGGTGGCTGTCGCGGTGTTCGCCATAACAGTGGGTTCGCTGTTCGTATGGACGATGTCGGATCCAGTGGTGGTCACGGGCAACTCGTACGCGGCAGACCTCACGCACAAAGCAGCAGGTCTCCCGCTGTGGCATACCGTCCTCAATCGGGTGTTTCGGAACGGATTCTTCTATTTTACGCAGGGCGTTCCCGTGAACCTGCCTGCACCGACGATTGCTGGAACGCGCATCGACAACGTGCTCGTGTCATTGCTTATCGTGGTTGCGTTTGCGGCGGGTTTCGTCCCCTCGTTCCGCAGGATTCGGCTGCCACTGTTTGCGTGTATCGCGATGGCTGCGTTGTTGTCGATGTGGCCATGGCCTGTCGCTCGTTACCTCTCGCCGGCGTTGCCGCTGCTGGTACCCATGCTGCTGCTGGGAATCGGGAGTCTCGGTGAGTGGGCCTCGCCGCGCGCAGCGGCCATTGGGGTGCTCTCGTTCGCGCTCGTCATTTCCGCGTGCGGCGCGTACGCGACCTTCCGTCGAATTGACGAGGTCCGCCCCTGCGATCACTCGCAGCCGCTTCCCGATGCGCGCTGCATGAGCAGCGATCAGGCGAGCTTCTTCAAGGTAGTGCAGTACGTCAACGACTCGTTGCCAAAAGATGCGCGCCTCGTGGCCGCCAAGGCGGCGCCGCTGTACTACTACACGAACCGGCCGTCGCTCCCCTCCGCGCAGCTGACGAACATCGATAGCGCAACGTTCTGGAAACGCCTGCAGGACCAGCAGGTGGACTATGTGGTGTTGGGTGCGCTGCATGCGAGCGAATATCCATCGCTTGCGCATCAACTCGCGCAACGTTGTTCCGATTTGCAAATCGTCGCCGCGTTTCCGCCGCATACGTATCTCTTTCGTCTTGCGCCCACCGGCGCGACCAACGGCGCCGCGGTACACGACGACCGCGCATGTGCGGCGATCCGCAAGTATCAGCACGACGCGCAACCCATTCCCGAGTAGGTCCTGCGCGTGCCTTCAATCGAAGTTTCCGTCGTCGTCGCGTCCTTTCGCGACCGGCCAGTGCTCGACGCCTGCCTGGCGTCGCTCGTACCGCAGTGCGCGGTGCATGCGGTCGAGTTGATCGTTGCGCGCGCGGACGAGCCAGCAGCCATTGCAGCGCTTGCGTCGGCATATCCATCCGTGCGATTTGTTCCCATGCCGCCAGGCACGGTGCTACCGAAAATCCGCGGCGCCGGTCTGGCCGTGGCGGCGGGGCAGATTGCAGCGCTCACAGAAGATCATTGCGTCGCTGATGCCGCATGGGTCGAGACGCTCAGGCGCTACGTCGGCCGCGACGCAGATGTGATCGGCGGGGGAATGGACAATGCGCAGCCTCGCCGAGCGTTGGATTGGGGGGCGTTCTTTGCGGAGTATGGGTTTTTCAGTGCGCTGACGGCGCGCGCCGATGGTGGTATGCCATTGATTACCGGCGCCAACGTCGCGTATTCGCGTCGCGTGTTGCCAAACGTCGTCGCGTGGATGTGCGATGGCGGTTGGGAGAACGTCGTCCACGATCGGTTACGGGCGAGTGGTGCCGCGTACGTGTTCGAGCCGGCCGCACGTGTGGGACAGAACCTCACGTATGCCCTGGGTCCGTTTGTCGCCGACCGATACCGCCACGGTCACGATTATGCGCGCGTTCGGCTTGCGGAATCACCGGGCTCGAATCGCTGGGTGCGCGTAGGCGCTACCCTTCTGTTACCACCGTTGCTCACGTTGCGCGTCGCGCGAACGGCGGTTGGGTCGACCAGCCGCGCACTCGCCTTCATTCGTGCCCTCCCGTTCACCCTCGTCTTCTTCGGCGCGTGGGCGGCCGGAGAAGCGGTGGGTTACGTGCGCGGCCCTTCGACTGCCCCTCGCATGATCGCATCATCATGAGCTCAATCAATTCATCAGGCGCCGGTACCACACCGCGCATTGCACTGTCCGTCGTCGTGCCAAGCGTGAACACGTTGCAGGATGTGGAGCGCGCCCTCACTGCCCTGGAACGCGAGAGCGCCGACGTCGCGCTCGAGATACTCCTCGTCGATCGGCTCGGCGAACACGTCCGAGCGGCGGTGAGAGAGCGGTTTCCGCATGCGCGTGTGCTCGAGGCTCCCGCGACTGCGACGATTCCCGCAATGCGGATGATGGGCTTCGACGCCGCGCGCGGAGAGTTCGTGGCGGTCATCGAAGATCACGTGATTGTGCCGCGCGGTTGGGCGCGCGCGCTGATCGACGCGCATCGCAAGGTGCAGGCGGGCGACCCGGGAAAGGAAGCGATCATTGGCGGGTCCGTCGAGAATGCGGCGACCGAGAAGCTGGTGGATTGGGCCGCGTTCCTCTGCGAATACAGTCATTGTATCAACCCAATGCCGGCGGGACCGAGTGATTGGGTGACCGGGAACAACGTGATTTATCCGCGTGCGCTGCTGGCCAGGTATCGTGACCGGCTGTCGGCGGACCAGTGGGAAAATCACCTGCACGGGATGATGCGTGCTGACGGGGTGGAACTGATGATGCGTCCCGATATCGTGGTGGGTCACGAGAAGTACTACACGGTGGGAGAATATCTCAGCCAGCGCTATCTGTATGCTCGTTCGTACGCAGGCGCGCGAGTGGCGGAGGCGACGTCGGTGAAGCGTCTTGCGTTTGGGCTGGCTGCGGCCGCGTTGCCGCCGGTGTTGTTCTACCGGACGGTGTCGCGCATTCTTGCGAAGCAGCGCCACCGCGGCGAGCTCTTGAAGAGTCTTCCGCTGTTGGCGGTGTTCGTCACGGCGTGGGCGGCGGGCGAGGTGGTGGGATCGTGGTTCGGCGCGGGCGACTCGTTGCAGAAGGTGCGCTAGGGTCGGGAGTCGCATGCGCTCACGCTCACGCAGAACGTGACAGGCCGACAACCTTGTGGGCGAAGCGCGTGTCCAACGACCGTTGGACACCCCCACCTTCGTTACCCTGAGCCGATCATGAATCGCTATCGCGCAATGATTGTCCTGTTGCTGCTGCCGTCGACGCTGGCCGTTGCGCAGGCACCGGACGTCTCCGTGAAGCTCGATTCGGCGATGCGTGTTGCCGAACGCGCCGGATTCAGTGGGGTTGTGCGAGTCCAGCGTGCCGGGACGACGCTCCTCGAGAAAGGCTACGGCATGGCCAATCGTGCGGAGAAGACTCCATTCACCCCCGCCACGATTGTACAGATCGGGTCGAATACGAAAGACTTCACCGCGGTGGCGATCCTTCAGCTGCAGCAGGCGGGCAAGCTGTCGATGAACGATTCGATCGGGAAATACTTCCCAAATGCACCCGCGACCAAGCGCGACATCACCATCAGGCAGTTGATGAATCATCGCGCCGGGTTTCCCCTTGGCATCGGCGGCGACTTCGAACCATTGAGTCGCGCGGCGCTCGTGGATAGTGCGATGAAGACGCCGCCGCTGTTTACGCCAGGAACCCGGGAGAGCTATTCGAACACCGGCTACAGCCTGCTGGCCGCAATCATCGAACAGGTCAGCGGCACGACGTACGACCTTTACGTCCAGACGCAAATCCTCGCGCCACTCGGCATGCGCCGCACAGGCTTTCTTCTTCCGGGCTTCAAGGCGAACGAGCTTGCGCACGGATATCGCGCGCAAGGCACCGATGCCGGAACGATGCTCGCCAGGCCGCACGCCTCCGACGGGCCGTATTGGAATCTTCGTGGCAATGGCGGAATGCTGTCGACCGTCGGCGATATGCATGTCTTCTACAAGGGCCTGTTCGAGAGCGACAAGCTCATGACACCCGCGACGAGGGCGCTCAAGTTCAACCCGAACGAACCAATCGGCCTCGCCGGTTCGGATGGCGTGGCATTCTTCCTCTATGATCGATTTCCGGGCATGCAGACGGAAATCATCATCGCGTCGACGAACGCCGCATTCAAGGCGCCGATGATTCGCCGCGAAATTGGCAACGTGCTCGGCCTACCGAACCCGGACGGTGACACGGGTGAGGCGGTTGCGCGGCGGGCAGGTGGTAAAGCTGCCCCAGCGGCGCTCACGCGAGTGTTGACGGAGCTCGTGAAGGCGATCAATTCGGGCGACCGCGCGGGCTTGCGGAAAGTGATTAGCGCGAACTTCGTGACCGAGGCGGGCGGCCCCACGATCGACGACCGCGTGGAGCGCATCGGTGGCATTCACGAGAGCCTCGGAGACATCACTATTCAGCGCATCGAGATGTTCGATGATGGACCGTTCGAGATGACACTGAAGTCGGCGCTGCAAGGCGTGACCGTCGTGAGTGTCATGGCGGATCGCACCGAGCCGTATCGGATTCACGGATTGCGGATTCGCATCGGCGGATAGTTGTTGGCGACTTGCACCGCTCGCTCGCCGCGGCACCGGGGTATATCTTGGCGCATGCCCATCCGACACCTGGCGCTATCGCCAATGCGCCGAGCGGCGCTGCTGGCCGCGATGTTCGCGCTCGCGGCTTGTCGCGCGACGTCGCCCGCGCAAGGCACCGTTGCTGCTTCGGCCTCCGACCTGGCACCGCCCGCACCGGCCGCTCGTTGGCTCGGACTCATCGGCGAGTATGGTCCGGACAGCAATATTCACATTGTGCTGGAGCGAGACGGCGCGCTCGTTGTGCACAGTGCAAAGGCCGGTTCGGACGCGGTGCTCGCCGAGGTCACGCCTGACTCATTCAGCGCTGTAAGACCGAACGACGCCAGAATGCCTGTGGTGTTTGCGCGCTCGTCTTCGGGACCGGCGACGCGTGTCTCGCTAGGCGGCATGTCGTACGCGCGTCGGCAGATTGGCCCGGAATCCGGAAATCAGCTCGTGATTACGCCTGTGCGCCCGCTGGCCGAGGTGCGCCGTGAGGCGCTTGCCGCGTCGCCACCGGTGGAAGCGGGGCCGTTTCGCCCGGCCGATCTCGTGGAACTCGTAAAGCTGGATCCCACGATCAAGCTGGACATCCGTTACGCGACGACCAACAATCTTTTCGGTGTCCCGTTTTACACCGAAGCCAGGGCGTTCCTGCAACGGCCCGCCGCCCAGGCGCTCGTGCGTGTGAGCGCAGCGCTGCGCGCGAAAGGATTCGGCCTGCTCGTTCACGATGGCTATCGACCATGGTCCGTGACCAAGATGTTCTGGGACGCGGCGCCCGAGGACAAGCACATCTTCGTTGCAGATCCGGCGCAAGGCTCGAAGCACAATCGCGGCGAGGCCGTCGACATCACGCTGTACGATTTATCGACTGGTGCGCCGATCGAAATGGTGAGCACGTACGACGAGACGACGGATCGTGCAGCAGCGAGGTACGCAGGCGGGACATCGCGCCAGCGATGGCATCGCGACTTGCTGCGCCGTTTCATGGAGGCCGAACAATTCGCCGTGATCCAGAGCGAATGGTGGCACTTCGACTATGTGGACTGGAAGCAATACGGAATTGGCAACATTCCGTTCGACACGATTCACTAAGGGGCGACGCGGCTCACGACGCGCGCTCTGGAGGGCACGCGCCAGATTCGGGCATCGGCTTGATCTCGATGATTTCCGTCACGAGCATGTAGCGCGTGCCGCGAGCCATCATTCCGGCGGGCATTCGCGGGCCGACTGTCGCGCGCCATCGGACAACGAGGCCGTCTGTTTTCTCCTTGGCGATCTTCGCAAGCAGGCTGTCGCGCTGCAGCAGCGCCTGATCGGTGAGCGTTACCCACCAGAGCTTGTCGTCGGGCGATGGGGCGATGCACGGGACGAACCAACTCTGCTCGAAGCCGCGCTGGTAGGCGCCGCGATACTCGCGAATGACGGTGTCGCGAACCGTTCGGGGCGCTGCCGGCGGAGCAACCTGCGCGCCGGCCAAGGTCGCGGACGCGAGGAACATCGCGATGGCGATCGTTGATGTGCCGCGTATGCCAGAGTTGCCCATCCCCGTACTACCTGCTTCGACTTTCAGTGTTCCACGGTTTGGCAGCGTGCGAGAATGGAAGCACGCAAAAGCAAAGGAGAAAACAAAAGCAACTGCTTCATCCGCGATGAAGCAGTTGCTTTTGCAGTCGCGCTCGACGATCCGTCCAACGGAGCGCTAGTAGCGAAACGCCTCCACTCCCGCGCGCACCGTCCGCGGCATTCCGAACGAGATCAACTGCGCCGCACCAGTGCCCGCCAGGTTGATCTGATAGTTCTTGTTGCCGATGTTCTCGACCGCGACGAAACCGCGCAGGCCAGGCACAAGCTCACGACGCACGCTCGCGTCAACGACGGTGAACGGCTCCAGCGCCAAGCCTTGCAGCGTCGTCGTCTGGCCTTCGTGCTTCCAGATCACCGTGTAGTCGCCAAGCAGTGCCGACGTGTACATCGCGCGAATCACCTGTCGTGGCGACGGCACACGATTGAAGTGCGCACCCACAACCGTGCCGGCGGGCCCGGACACGACACGATCATCGTCATAGTTCACGCTGCCAGAAATGAAGATCTGCTCGATGGGACGCACCGCGACATACGCCTCGATTCCCTTGCTCCTTGCCTGCTGCACATTCAACCGCTGGCGAACGGCGGGGGGACCCGCCGACGTCTGCACAGGGGAGTTGAAGTCCTTGTAGTCGGCGACATAGTACGTGCCCTTCATCTGCAGTCGCTCGAACGGCTGAAAATCGAAACCGACTTCGCGACCGAGTGCCGTCTCGGGCGCAAGGTCTGGGTTGGGCAACGTGATCTGCGTCGCGCTGATCTGCTTCCGGTACAGCTCCGCCAGATTGGGCGCGCGAAACGCCTTGTAAAGTGCCGAGTGCAGCGAAAGCCTCGACAAAACCCGATAGCGCACGCCGACCTTGGGATCGAACGCCGTGACACTCTTGTTCAGGTACGACACCGTTCCCGCCGCTGCGTCTACCGACTTTCCATCGTTGTTCTGCCAGCTGTCCACACGCGCCGTGAGCTCCACGCGCAACGGCGCAAACGGCGCGGCGATGGCCTGCACATACGCGCCACTCAGCGCCTGGTTGCCGCCCGACAAAATGCGTCGCGTGACGACCCCACAGTTGGCACCGGGGCACGTCGTGTTGAAGTCGACCTCATCGAAGTTGCCGCTCATCTTTCGATAGTCCGCACCAACGCCGAAGCTCTCGAGGCCGAGTACACCGCCGCGCGTCCACTGGGCGTTCATGCCCCAGTCGTGGCTCGGGATGAGCGCCGTCAGACTGCTGTCCTCTCCCACGCGGTTCGTGCGAATCGCGCTTGAACGCTGATGTTCGTTCTGCAGACCGTCCCACGCACGAAAACCAAACGCACCGCCGCCGATGCTCCCGTGATCAAATCCGACGTCGACATTCTTCTGGTCACGGTTCGCATACGTCAGCGGTGTGCCGAGATTGCGGCTATCACCGAACAGGTGACCGGTGACGAACGCCGACCAGTTCGCTGACGGCGAGTAATTCAAGCGGAGGTACGCGTTGCGCTGAATGACGGCAGACGGTTGGTCGACGGTGCCGCGCTTGAGCGTATCGAGCAGCGTGTAGCCGCCACCGTCCTGATAATCGCCGCTCACATTCGCCGACAACGCTCCGACGAGCGGAACGCCCGCCGAAAAGAATCCATGGCGAGTGTCGCGGCTTCCCGCTTCGACGGTCGCGTTCATCGCGCCAGGCGCGAGCGGGCGTGAGTAGAAGGAGATGATTCCGCCGATACCACCGTTTGCACCGTACAGGCTCGACGCGCCACCCTCGACCACCTCGACGCGGTCCAGCATGCCCTTTGGCACGCGACCCCAGTCGATCCATTCGCCCCACGCATCGTTGACGGGGATGCCGTCGAACAGCACTGCCGTCCGCCCTTCATCAACGCCGCGTATCGAGACGATCTGCGCGGTGCCTCCCACCAGGCTACTCGTCCGCGGCAGTTCGACCCCTGGCATTTCGCGCAGCAGATCCTGCGACTCACGGGCAGCACTCGTCGAGATATGCTCGGCAGTCAGCACATTGACTGTGGAGGCGACGACCTTGGCCTCGGTCGGCGTGCGGGTGGCCGAGGTGATGACGCCAGACAGGAGCAGCGATCCTTGCTTGAGCGCGACGTCGTGCGTCGTCGATCCGTTTGCCGAAACGACAATGGTGTCGCGTCGTGACTCGCGGCCCAATGCCGTGAAGACGACCTCATACCGGCCAGCGGGGAGGTCGCGAACGACGTATGCGCCCCGCTCGTTGCTGAGGGCCGCGCGCGCCGGCGTTGCCACCGAGATATGCACGCTCGCGATTGGCGAGCCGCCTTCGGCGGGGGTGACGACGCCGCGGATGTCGCCGCCATGGGATTGCGCGAACAACGGGGTCGTGGCCAGGAGCAACAGGCCAGCGAGGACGCCCACGCGGACAATTGTCGTCGTCGAGCGGTGGGTGGAAACGAGTCGGTGCATGGGGGCGGTGAAGATGGGGGTCGCCGGCGTCCGCGACGCTCGGCATTCATATTTTGTTCATAATTTACGAAACGGGCCGAGAGATCGTTGGGCACCCTGAAAAAACAGGCTGTCAACGTCATTGCGTGCCTCGCGTCCGGTGGTGAGTATGCGCGGATGGCTCCCCCGCTCCTCGCCGCGCGCGGCCTCTCCAAACGATTCGGTGCCGTCACCGCCCTCCGCGCCGCCGCGTTCTCGGTGCACGCCGGTGAAATCCTGGGCCTCATTGGTCCAAACGGGTCGGGAAAGACGACGCTGTTCCAGTGCGTGGCCGGAACGATGCCCGCCGATTCGGGAATCGTGTCGGTGAACGGCGAGCCGATTGACATCGAGCGCAGAAAGTCCGCGCTGTTTTACATGCCGGACGGAATTCGCCCGTGGCCCGATCAGCCGGTGAACTGGGCTCTCCGCTTCATGAGTGCGCTCTCGGCCGCACACTCGAACGAGCGCGATGAAGTCATCAACGCGCTGGGAATCGATCATTTGCTTGGCAGCCGGATGGGAGAGTTGTCAAAGGGAGAGCACAAACGCGCACTGCTCGCGATTGGACTGCTGTCCAGCCAACCGGTGCTGATGCTCGACGAACCGTTCGACGGACTCGACTTGCGGCAGACGCGCGACGCGATGGATGTGCTGCGGCGCCATGCGAGCGCGGGACGCACGCTCTTCCTTTCGATTCACCAGCTCGCCGATGCCGCGCGCATTTGCGATCGCTTCGTGTTGTTGAGTGCGGGTCGCACCGTTGGAGAAGGCACGCTTGCCGAGTTGCGCGCGGGCGTTGGCATTGGCGACACGAGTGACGCGCCGCTCGAAGAGGTATTTCTTGCGCTCACCTGACGAGGCTGGGCGGCCAGGCGCGGCGCGCGCATGGTGGATCGTCTGCGGAAAGGAGATGCGCGAACTTCTGGCCTCGAAGGCATTCTGGCTGCTGCTCGTGATCGTTGGCGCATTGGTTGGGCACGCATTCCTGACCGCGACGAGCACGTATGCCGAGGCGAGCGGTGCGGGTGGTGGGCCATCGGCTCTTGCGCAGGGACTGAATCCTCTTAGCGGCATCGTCGTCCCCGTACTCGGCGCATACGACCTCGCGGCCACACTGCTTTTCCCATTCGTTGTAATCCGCGTGTTCGCCGTGGAACGCGAAACGGGTGCGCTCATCCTCATGCTGCAAGCGCCGGTTCGTCTTGGCGCAGCGATCGCCGCGAAAGGTGTCGCGCTCGCGGTTGGGTGGGTGATCGCGGGCATTCCAGGAATGATTGCGCTGGTGTGGTGGCGGACGTTGCACGGTCATCTGTACGCACCGGAAGTCGCCACGGTCGTGACGGGGCATTTGCTGCGCGGCGTGATGACGATTGGCATTGGCTCGGCGGCGGGCGCGCTCGCGGCCAATGGCGCAAGCGCCGCGATACTCGCGTTGACGGTGACGCTTGGCAG
>JBDTMO010000012.1:0-20552 GCA_039934235.1 bacterium
CGAAGGACTTCTACGTCGAGGACCCCGATGGCTACATCATCAGCTTCGGTGGTCGACCGGCCGTAGACTGAGCGGCACGTGTCATCCTGGGCGAGCGAAGCGAGTCAAAAGGATCCGGACGTCTTGGGTGCAGATCCTTCGACTTCGCTCAAGACGACGACGGAACCATGCGGCCTGAAGTCAGCGCTTGCGGTCGAACTCCAGGCCGAGGATCCCGCCACCACTCACCATCAGTCGCTGCTGGCCGGTCGTGCCGACAGCTGCCGCGAACTCGAGAGTCATGCTTCGTGCACGATACACGCGCGGGCTCACGAAACGCATCGCGACCGCCGGTCTGTTTGGGCGATGCAGCGTCAGCGACGTCCCATCGAGCGTGATCTCGTAGCTGACGTCGAGCTCAGGCGAGTAGTACGTACCGACCCACTGTCGTGACGGGTCACTCGCAATAGCAGTCGCGTCGCCGGCGTTCTGCGTCGATGGCGTCGCTGTTTCCGCCGTCTGCGCAGACAGCCGTCCCGCGAGAACGACGTCTGCAACGCGATGCGCGAACATCGTGGGATCAGCATCGCCCGCATTACAGAGCGTCACGATTGTCATTGCCGCATCGGGAAAGCGAATGAGTGCCGAGCGATAGCCACCCTCGTTACCGTTGTGCTCCATCGTCGCGAGGCCGCGATACTCGCTGAGGAAGAGCCCGAAGCTGTAGTAAATCGTTCGGCCGTCGGGCGTGACGGCGCCACGACGCGCTGCTTGCAGCGCCAGCAGCGCGGGACCGCCAACGGCACCGCTGCGGAGATTCCCGTTCCACTGCGCAAGATCCTCGATCGTCGTCATGAGCCCGGCATCGCCGACAGCGTTCGTCGCGCGCATGTCGACCTGCCACCGGCGGTCGCCACTCGGCGAGTATCCCATCGCCCTGCCGGGAATGACCTCGGTGTTGTCGTCATGAAAGTGCGTCGAGCGCATTCCAAGCCGCCGGAAGATCGCCGTGTCGGCGAATGTTCTGAGCGTCACGCCTGTCGCGCGCTTGATGATGAGCGCCAGCAGTGCGTAGCCGCTGTTCGAGTACGAGAACTGCGAGCCGGGCGTGAAGTTGAGATGCTTTTGTCTGGCGAGCAGGCGAACGATGTCGTCATACGTGTAGCCATCGTTCGCGCGCGCGCCCGCGAGTTCGTAAAGAGACCAGATGTCACGCACGCCGCTGGTGTGGCGCACCAGATCGCCGACGGTGATCTTCGTACCGTAATCGGGAAGCTCTGGAATGAATCGGCGGACGTCGTCATCGAGACGCAGGACGCCGCGCTCGATCAGCAGTGCCACCGCCGCCGCAGTGAACTGCTTGGTGAGTGAGCCGATGAGAAATGGCGTGGCAGTCGTAATCGGTGACGCATACTCGAGACTGGCCGATCCGTACCCGCGAGCGAACAGCGTTTCGGCATCGGAGTACACGCCAATGGCGCATCCAGGCGAACTCGCGTGCGCATAGCGCGCGAACACGGAGTCGATCTGTCGCTCCGGCATCGGCGTTCGGTCCTGCGCCGCGAGCGTCCCTGCACAGGCGAGCAGTACCGCGGTGCTAACGAGGCAGCGTGCAGAGGTCATTGCCGAGGGAGCGCACGGTCGGGTGTTCAAACGCACGGGCGATTTCCCGGTCATGAACCAGACAATCAGAACATCCAATACGTTGGAATAGGCCGAGAATTCAGTCGGCCAACAATTTCCTGGCCAGCCATCGCGCGTCGCTCGCGCGATGGGGTCCGTCAACCTCGGACCCCGCGACGGCGCCGTCGAACAGAACCATGAGAGCACGAGCCGTCGCTTTCGCGTCCTTGATTCCCGCCGCCCTCGTCCACTCGAGGAAGCGTTCCGTGAACCACGTTCGCTGATCGTGGGCGATGGCACGCGCCGGATGTGCCGCATCGGTGAGCTCGCTCACCGTGTGTTGCAACGGGCAACCGCGGAAGTCCTTCGACTCCGCCCACTCGACCACCCAATCGAAAAACTTGAGCGCGCGTTCTGACGGCGGTGTGTCGGCGAGGTACGCCTCGACGCTGACGCGCGCATCCGCGATTCGGCGCTCGAGATACGACGCGACGAGCTGGTCCTTGCTCCCGAAGTGCTGATACAGCGACGCCTTCGCCGCGTCCGCCTCGGCAAGCACGCGATCGATGCCCACGGCCCTTACGCCCTCTTGGTAGAAGAGGCGATCGGCAGCGTCCAGGAGGCGCTCGCGGACCCCGACTCCAGAAGCTTTTGCCCGTTTTGCAGGTTTTTTCGTCACTCTTGACAATACAGACAGATCGGTCTACTGTCAACCTCGCCCCATAGACAGACCGTTCTGTTCTCAGCCTTTCGCGGCTCATGGCCGCGTTCAGTCTCGCGCCGAATGAGGCGCAAGGAGCATCAACATGGGTTACGCACTTTCTGGCAAAACCGCATTCGTCACCGGCGCCAACCGCGGCATTGGTGAAGCCATCGTGGATGCGCTCGTCGCCGCTGGCATACGAAAAGTGTACGCCGCCGCCCGCAACATTTCGGACCTCGAGCCGCTCGTGGCACGACACGGTTCGCGAATCACGCCGGTGCAACTCGATGTCACGAACGCCGCGCAAATCGCCTCCGCTGCCGCGACCGCTGAGGACGTGGACATCCTGATCAACAATGCGGGGGTCGTCGGCTTTTTCGGTGGCGAATTCACGGATCCGAAGTGGATCGAGGGCGGCCGACAGGAGATGGAAGTGAACGTCTTCGGCACGCTCGCGGTCACGCAGGCCTTCGCACCAATACTCGCGAAGAACGGCGGCGGCGCCGTCGCCAACCTCAACTCGGTCGCCTCGTTCGTCAGCTTCCCGATCCTCGCCACGTACAGCGCGTCCAAGGCCGCGACGCACTCTCTGACGCAGGTCATGCGCTCGATGCTGCGGGAGCAGAACACGCTGGTATTCGGCGTGTACCCTGGGCCGATCGACACCAGGATGGGCGAGGTGCTGACGATGGAGAAGGCGTCACCGGTGGACGCCGCGCATGCGATCGTCGCAGAGATCATCGCAGGCAACGAAGAGATCTTTCCCGACAAGACCAGCCAGGGTCTGGGGCCAGCCTTCTTCGCGGATCCGAAAGGACTGGAGCGCCAGCTCTCACCGGTTCCGGCCGCTGCCTAAAACACGCAGACTGCATATCGCTGGAGGCGCGCCGCGGTTGCACGGCGCGCCTCCAGTGCGCTCTACTGCCTCGGCGTCAACCACGACCTCAGGCTTGCTCGCGCCACTCCCTGGCCGCATTCATTATTGGTGTGCCGCAGCTGGCTGAGGCGCTAAACAGCCACCAGGGTTGAAATGGGTGCTTGTGGTCGATCGGTGAGAGCGGTGAGCCCGTTCGTCTTGCTGATTTCCGTTATCCTTGCCGCCTGCGCGCGAGCGACGCCGAGGGCTGCGCCTGCAGTCCTGTTGTTCACGGGAGCGGGAACGTCGCCGAACGATGTCGCGGCCATAGAGGCAGTTCTTGACGACAAGCGCCTGCCCTACGCATCGGTGAGTTCAGAGCAATTGAACGCCATGACCGAGGCGCAGATGATGGCCTATCAGCTGATGGTTGTTCCGGGCGGAAACTTCATCGCCATCAGCGAAAGCCTGACGCCAGCCACCACGACGAACGTTCACAATGCGGTGCAGGGTGGCTTGAATTACCTCGGCATCTGCGCGGGAGCATTCGTGGCGGGGCGCGGCTCTTACAACAGTTTCAACCTGACCTCTGGAACACGTTTCGGCTTTTACGCCGCCGAAGCTCGCGGCATTCGGAAGACTGCCGTCGCGATTTCCGCCGTGGACGCATCGGCGATCGAGCATTACTGGGTGGATGGTCCGGAGTTGACGGGCTGGGGCGCGGTCGTCGGCAAGTATCCCGATGGAACGCCCGCTATCGTCGAAGGGGCCTCCGGCAAGGGATGGGTGATTCTCACCGGCGTTCATCCTGAGGCACCGGAGAACTGGCGGCGCGGAATGAATTTCAGCACACCAGCGAGCGTTGCCAATTCCTATGCGGCAACGCTCGTTGAGGCAGCGTTGCACCGAACCGTACTCCCGCACTATTGATGGAGATGAGAACTGATCTCCCGGCGCTCGAGCTCACTCAATGTGTACAGGAGGTACGGCCGGCGACGCCATCCGAGAATACGCCGTTGCTGACTCCGCCCTGGTTGTGGCGAGCCGCTGGCAAGAAGTGATGTCGGCGGGATTGTCACGCTCACGTCGCGTTGGCGATACAATATCCTCGATGTGGACTTCGCTCCCGGATCATCGGGCTCCACCGCTGGATGGGTCGCACGTATGTGGTCGCGGTGCTCATCGGCGGGCTTGGCGCCTTGCGAATGGCGTTGGTATCCTCAGCGGGATGGTTCACGCACCTCGGCTTCGGGCTGCTCGGGCTCCTCTGGTTGTTCAGCACCGCTCGCGGCTACATCGCGATTCGATCCCACGATGAGGCGAGCCATCGCCGCTGGATGATCCGTAGCTACTCGCTGACACTCGCTGCCGTAACCTTGCGGATCTACATCCCACTCGGCATCGCCGCCGGCGTCCCATTCGATAACGCGTATCAGGTAATCTCATGGCTGTCTTGGGTGCCGAATCTCATTCTTGCCGAGTGGTTGGTGCAGCGCACGCGCCCGACTGTCGCGACAGTTACCGCCTAACAGTGCATTGCACGCGGAGACGGCGCAGCGAGGTGCAATTGCGTCCCTCGGTTCTCTAAGCCCATGCAGTTCCTCAAATCGCTGCGCGATCGCATTCGGAATGGCGAAATCACGAGCACGGTGCGGCTGTGGCAGCGCTCTCACGTAAAGGTGGGCGGGCGGTATGCGCTTCCGCCTGGGCAGATTCAGGTCACGGCGATTTTCGAGGTCTCGCTCGCTGATGTCACGCCCGAGCTCGCGCGCCGCTCGGGCTTCACCGGCGTTGTGGAGCTGCTCAAAGTCGCGAAGCACGGTGTGGGACGTCGAGTGTTCGTGATCGAGTTTCGTTATATCGCGCCCCCATGAGGCTTATGCGACGGTTCGACCGCGACGACCGCCCTTTTCAACGATACGTTCGTCACGTCACGCTCGCGCTTCTCGGCGCCGTACTCGCTGGTTGTGCGTCGAACGCGGGCCACTCGACGGGCCTGCGTAGCAGCTCGGCCGGTGCCGACGCACACAAGCCGCGCGTCGTCGTCACTACGGATCCAGAGCTCGACGACTCCAACTCCCTTCTCCGGTACCTGCTGTACAGCACGGACTTCCGGACCGAGGGGCTTGTTTACGCGAGCAGTCAATTCCACTGGAAGGGCGACGGGACGGGGAAGAAGCTGGCGGTGCCGAACCGCGAATACTTCCGGTTCGGACTCAAGCTGTGCCCCTGCGAATCGTGGCGTTGGGCGCCCGGTGAGCGGTTCATCGACGACGCGGTTGACGTCTACGAACAGGTCTATCCGAATTTGCGTGTGCACAACGCGGACTATCCCACGCCGGCCGCTTTGCGCGCGAACATCCGGTGGGGAAACGTTGAATTCGACGGTGAGATCTCGAAGGACACGCCGGGCTCCGACCTCATTCGTGACCTCCTGCTCGACGACGACGCCGAGCCTGTCTATCTCCTCGCCTGGGGCGGCGCGAGTACCATTGCGCGGGCGCTCAAGTCCATCCAGGAGCGCAACGAGAACACGGCCCAGTGGCCCGCGGTCCGCGCCAAGGTTTCGCGTAAGGCGATTCTCTCACTGTCAGGTGACCAGGATGACACGTACGCCAACTACATTCGCCCCAACTGGCCCGACATCCGGACACTGACCGCGGGCCAGGGAGGCGTGGGCGTTGGATACGGCGCGTTCGTATTCGCATCCGCGGCGAACGCGCCGTACTACAATGTCGACTGGACGCGCGCGAATGTCTCGAGCCGTGGACCGTTGGGCGCGCACTACCGTGTGTGGGGCGACGGCAAGCAGATGGTGCCCGGCGACCGGTTCGACTATTTCGGCCTCAGTGGGCAAACCACCGCCGAATTGCGCGATCGGGGTTACGTCGTCTGGCTGCCCCCGCGGCCCAAGGGAGAGTTTCTCGGAGAGGGCGACACCTTCACCTTCCTCAACCTGATCGGCAACGGACTCGGTGCGCGCGACGAGACGCCTGGCGGATGGGCGGGACACGTCACAATCAATCCGGCGTCGCGCACCGCTTCGCCAACGGCGGGACAGGGCGGTGCAGCGACGTCGTTCGACGCGTTCATGCGGAGTCTCGAGGGCATCGGTCCTGAAGGCCCGTCTGCGCGCCCTGCGTCACCACAACCGAACTTCACGCCAGCAGCGCAAAACGGATTCGCCGCGCGCATGACGTGGTCGGTAACGCCAGCATACGCTGCCGCGAACCACGAGCCCATCGTAACGATCGTGGGAAGCTCCCGCGTGTCCGCGCGCGCCGGCGAGACGGTGCGTCTCGAAGGCACGGCGTCGGATCCGGACGGCAACGCGGTAACCGCGCGGTGGTGGCGGTGGAAGGACGTGGACAGCTACCCGGGCGACGTAAGCCTTTCGGACCCTGGCGCACTCGTCACGCGGCTACACGTGCCTAACGACGCCGCGCCCGGCCAGACGATTCAGCTGGTGCTCGAAGTGACAGACAACGGAGCGCCGGCGCTTACGCGCTATCGGCGAGTCGTCGTTTCCGTCTCGCGTTGAGTCGCGCCGCGCTTACTTCTTGATCGTGTCCGCGAGCGCCGCTCGAAATGGCGCGGCCTTGTCGGGATGTCCGAGCGAATCGTATTCCGCGACGAGATCGATTCGCGCGTTCTTGATGAAGCTGATCGATGGACTCGCCTGCTTCATCATGATGTCGTACCCCGCGTGCGTCTCCACTTCAGCCTCGGCAAAGCGTCGCTGGCGCAGTAGCGTGCGCCCCAACTTGATGCGCGCGATGCCCGTGTTGAGATGCTCGGGGCCCTGCGTTTCCAGGTAGCGCCGAATAGCGTCCCTGAAGAGAGGCTCGGCGCCCACGTAGTCCTTCTTTGCCATGAGCGACGACGCCATGTTCGATGTCGCGAGGCCGAGGAGATAGTGCTTGTCACCGTACACTGCATGATAGATGCTGAGCATGCGCCGAAAGCCGTTCACCGCATCGTCGAACCGGCCCTGCTGCATGGCGATACTCGACAATTCATTGACGGTGGACGCCACGTTGGGATGGTTCGGTCCATAGACGCGCTCCCGAATGGCCAGCGCGAGTCGCAGGACGCTGTCCGCTTCGCTGAAGCGATTCTGGCGTACCAGCGCGCGCCCGAGCATGGTGAGGTTTCCGGCCGTCTTGTAGTGTTGCGTTCCGTAGAAGTCCGTCGTGATGGCCAGCGCCTCGCGATCGAGTCGCTCCGCATCCGCGTAATTGCCGCGCTCGAATTGCGTTGCGCCGAGATTGATGATCAAGTCCGAGACGAGCGGGTGGCGATTGCCGTACACTTTACGATCGATCGCGAGTGCCTCGCGATTCAGTGAGTCCGACTCCGCGTAGTGTCCCGCATAGAAATGCGCATCGGCGAGCGTGCTGAGTGACAGCGCAAGCTCCTGAGGCTGTGCGTGGGCCTCGCGTTTCATGCGTAGCACGTCACCAAGCGCTACGATCGCCTCGGGATACTTGCCGCGCTCCTCGAGCACATATCCGCGCGCACCCGCCGCATCAATGATCGCAGGGTCGCCGGCGGAAAGCGTCCGACGCGACATGTCCAGCCCGTCTTGAATGAGCCGGTCAGCGCTTTCGAATTGCGCCTCATCCACGCGCACGCGTCCCAAGGCAACGAGGCTTGCCGCGACATCCGGATGTTCAGCGCCGCGAATGCGTCGACGGATGGTCAGCGCGGCACTGAGCAACGAGTCCGCGCGTTTCAGGTTGCCGAGCTTCTGGTAGATGCCGCCTAGCGTGACGTCGAGATCTGCTTCGACAGCTGGCTCGGGCCTGAGGGTTTCGGCCTCGCGCAATCCGCGGTCGACGAGTGTGACCACGCGGAGACTGTCTGCGGGACCGGCCGCGTCGTCTCCACCACTGAAGAGCGCCAGCGTAAAGCGCTGGATGCGCCGCGCTCGCTCGGTTTCGGCGATGGCTTCATTTCTTGCGCGCGCGAGCCGGCTGGTATAGAACGCGACGAGTGTAATGAGCGCGATGATCACGCCACTCGTTGCTACCACGGCGCGCGCGTTGCGCCGCACGAATTTTCCGACGCGATACCGACGACTATCTGGCCGCGCTTCCAGTGGTTCTTCCGCGATGTAGTGATCGATATCGCGACCAAGCGCTTCGACAGTGCGGTATCGACGCGCAGGGTCCTTGTGCATGGCGGACAGGCACAGCACGTCCAAGTCCGCCCACTGCGCGCGGCTCAGCGCCGAGTGTCCCGCTGCAATCGAGGGACGTGTTGGCTCTTGCTCGACGAGAATGCGTTCGATTTCACCTGGCGTCCGGTCGGCGAAATCGAACGGTGGCGTACCGGCGAGCAGTTCGTAGAGGATGACGCCGAGTGCATAGACATCGGTGTGGACACCAATGCGGCCGTTCTGGAGCTGCTCTGGCGCGGCATAGGCCGGCGTCATGAGACGTTGCCCCGTGCGTGTTTGATCCATTGGCACGTCGAGGCTGTCGAGCTGTTTCGCGATGCCGAAGTCGACGAGCTTCACGGTGCCATCTGCGGTGACGAGAATGTTCGATGGCTTGAGATCGCGGTGCACCACCAGGTGGCGGTGCGCGTGCTCGACGGCGATGCAGACGTCGCGGAAGAGTTGCAACCGTTCTGCGATTGACAGGCCCTTGCGGCGGCAGTGCTCCGTGATGGCGACGCCGTCGACGTATTCCATGACGAACCACGGCGTGCCGTCGGGCAGCGCATCGGCGTCATACAGGTGCGCAATGAATGGATGATTCAACTGCGCCAGCGTGCGGCGTTCCGCTTCGAACCGTTCGCGTCGTGCTGGTGAAAGCCATGCGTCGCGGAGAATCTTGATTGCGGCGATGCTGCCCAGGTCATCGCGTTCCGCCATGTAGACAACGCCCATTCCGCCTTCGCCAATGAGCTTCGTGATCCGATAGGGGCCGAAACGCTGGCTCGATGGCGTGAGCCGGTCCGGTTGGTCAATCACCTGGTGGGCGGAGTGCGCGAGGCCGCGATCGAGAACGGAGTCACCGCGCGCATCCTCGTGCAACAGCGAGAGGGTGATAGCGACCAGCGAGGGATCATCGCGACATGTGCCCGCGAGATACTCCTGTCGCTCCCACTCCGGGAGGTCCGCGGCTGCATGAAAGAGCGCCTGGATACGCGCCCATCGCTCGCTGTCCATTACTGACGGATGGTATGCGCGAGCCACGCCTTCGCGGCGCGCCAATCGCGCAAAATTGTGGATTCGGAGACGTTGAGGAGCGTTGCGGTCTCCGTGACATCGAGCCCTCCGAAGAAACGGCTCTCCACGAGCGCAGCCTGTCGGGGCTCGATGCGGGCGAGGTCGTCGAGTGCATCGTTCAGTGCGATGAGTTCATCGGCGCAGACGGAGCGACCGTGGAGACCTTCGTCGAACGTCACGAGGTCCGCGAGGTGACCGCGCTTCTCCGCCTGCCGCCGCCGGGCTGCCTCGATGAGCACCTGCCGCATCGCTCGGCCGGCAATTCGCTTGAAGTGAAGGGGCGAGGTGTGTGCGACCTCCGGCGTGTGCGCGAGTTTCAGCCACGCTTCGTTGACGAGGGCCGTGGGGCTCATCGTCGCGCTGGGATCGTCGCGACGGACGTTGGCCGCGAGCCGGCGCAGCTCCTCATAGGTCGCGCTGAATAGCGCGTCGAGCGCGTGCCGGTCACCCGACGCGTCCCAGCCGTTGAGTGCCTGGGGCAGACCAGCCTGAGATTCCCGCTCGGGCATGACGGTTTTTCCAGGTCGTTGGCGCAATGTGAAGAGACGGCAACCCCCCTCGCCGAAATTCTACCTCTTTCGGTCGCTGTCGTAAGTGCATTGGCGGGGATCTCGAAAACCTCAGTCCCCTCATTCTTTCGCGGAGAGTAGGCACATGAAGCGCAATGTTTTCACGACCGTGGCGTCGATGCTACTGGTTGCCGCAACTGCGCAATCGAGCATGGCACAGAAGACCTCACTGCAAAGGTTCGGCGTCGGGTACAACGACCTTGGTCCCACGGTAGGCGTGGGCGGGATCGGTGGTGCCAGTGCGTCGTTTGGCGCCCGCTTCGAGCACGCCATCAAGCCACTCCCCGACCTTGGCAACGGAACGCTCGGCTTTCAGGTGGCGTTCGACTACTACTCGTGGTCCGCGGGGTCTGCGGGCTTCAACTACAGCACCCGGTACATCCCCATCGGGGCGACGGCCAACTACCACTTCAAGATCGAGGGGAACGGACAGCTCGATCCATTCGTCGGCCTTGGCCTTGGCTACAACGTCGTGACGTGCAGTTATTCCGGCGCGTTCACGGGGTCTGGCAGTTGTGGCTACAGTAGCGGCATCTACGCCATTGGGCGCGCCGGCGCCCGCTACTTCTTCAGCCCCACCATGGCTGCGTACGGAGACCTTGGCGCCGGTGGCGCGACGATCAACCTGGGCGTGATGTTCAAGATGTGACTCTCGGCCAGGTGGCGGTGCGTGAACGCTCCGCCACCTGGCTAAGCCGCCTCGATCAGTTCACGCAACTTTTCGAGGTGCGCACGCCTCGCTTTGCCACGTCCTTCGCTTCTCGCGTCACGCTGACGTCTACCATCCCGCCTGAGTCGGGTGAACCGGCCTCAATTCGGCAGGCTGTCCCAAGTGGCAGGGTCTCCAATTAGGTTCCATTATGGTACCGATACGGAAACCTTGCCGACACCCCTATGCCGACCCTCACGATCAAGGGAATGCCCGACCCGCTGTACTTGCAGCTCAAACAGCGGGCGGCGAAACATCGCCGGAGCCTGAATAGCGAGATTCTGGTCGCGCTCGAACAAGTGGTCGCCGCCACGCCGCCGGATGCACAGGCGATGCTGGCCCGCGTCGATGCGCTCCGCGGCAAGCTCAAGGTGTCGCCGCTCACGGAGGCGCGGTTAAGGACCGCAAAGGCACACGGTCGACGCTAGCCGATGATCGTCGTCGATACGAATGTCATCGCCTATCTCCTGATTCCTGGGCAGTACACCAACGCCGCCCGTGCATCGCTGACCCGTGATCCCGAGTGGGCGGCGCCAATGTCATGGCGCAGCGAGTTCCGGAACGTGCTTGCCTTGTACATGCGCCGGGGCGAATTGTCGCTGCGGCGGGCGACAGCGCTGCAAGAAGCCGCCGAGGAACTGCTCGCTGGGCGCGAGCACCTGGTCGCGTCCAGTGACGTGCTGGCACTCGCGATCGCGTCTGGCCGATCCGCCTACGACTGCGAGTTCATCGCTGTCGCGCGTCAACTCAGCCGGAAACTCGTCACCTCCGATCGCCCTCTCCTGGCCAGCTTCCCCGACGATACAGTTGCACTCTCGGCGTTCGCTACCGACGTGGCGGATTTGTAAACGTGCGCTGCGCTAGCTGTCAGGACGCCGCGAGCATCGTCTCCAGGTGACTCCGTGTTCCTTCCAGCACCTGCCGCACCTTGTGCAACAGCGCCGCGGGCGTGAACGGCTTTTGAAGGAACGCCGTCTCATGACTGGACACACCGTGACGAATGATCGCGTCCTCCGTATACCCTGACGCGTAGAGCAGCAGCATTCCCGGACGCCGTGGGATCAACTGCTCCGCCAGTTCCCTGCCGCTCATTCCCGGCATCACGACGTCCGTGAGAAGCAAGTCGATCGTTCCCTCGTACGCCGCCGCTACGGCAAGTGCTTCTGCCCCACTGGCCGCTGTGAGCACGGTATACCCCGATCTGGCAAGCACGCGTGATGCGAGCCGGCGTACCGCGTCCTCATCTTCCGCCAGCAGTACCGTTGCCGAGCCGCGCGGCCCTGCCTCGATTTCGCGCGGGCGCTCATAGCCGACCTCTTTCGCGCGAGGGAGATAGACACTGAACGTGCTGCCTTTGTCCATCGCACTTTCCGCTCGGACAAATCCCCCGCTCTGCTTTACGCTTCCGTACACGGTCGACAGTCCGAGTCCCGTTCCCTTTCCCCGCTCCTTCGTGGTGTAGAACGGCTCGAATACGCGCTCGAGCACTTCCGGCGCCATCCCCGTGCCGGTGTCGGTGACGATGATGGCCACGTATGGAATGTTGTCGGCCTCCGCCATGTCCCGGAGCGCGGCAGCATCGACGCTCTTCGTCTCGATGATCAGCGCGCCGCCACGAGGCATCGCGTCGCGCGCGTTGACCACAAGGTTGAGCAGCACCTGCTCGATCTGGCCAGGATCAGCACACACCACACCGGCCGATGGATCGAGCACAATCCGCAACTCGATGTCCTCGCCGACGGTGCGACGCAGCATGCGCCCGACCTCAGCGACCATCTCGTTCATCGAGAACGTTTGCGGCTTGAGGATTTGCTTGCGGCTGAACGCGAGCAGCTGTCGCGTGAGTGATGTCGCCCGGTCGGCCGCGCGCCCGATCTCCTCCAGCTCCTGTCGTACCCCGTCCTTCATGCCCACATCATCGAGCGCCAACTCGGCATTTCCCTTGATGACGGTGAGCAGGTTGTTGAAGTCGTGTGCGACACCGCCGGCGAGTCGTCCAACCGCCTCCATCTTCTGGCTCTGCCGCAGTTCTTCCTCCGCGCGCTTGCGGTCGGCGACGACCGAGTTGAACCCCGAGCGCAGCTTACCGATCGCATCGTCGCTGTGGACGTCGAGCGCAACGGAGTAATCGCCCGTTGAGAACCGCTGCATGGCGCCCAGAATGTCGAGCACATTTCCCTCGAGATACTGCTGGCTCCTGCGATCGTGTTCCGACGCGCGACCAAGTTGCGCGTTCATCGCCCGCAGTGCCCTGTGGCGTTGCTGGGCACTCCGGATGATTGCCGCGAGGATGGCGAGCAACACCATTCCAACCAATGTGCGAAACCACCACGTGGCCCAGGCCGGGGGCAGGACGGTGATGCTCAGCGACGCACCGTTCGTGTTCCACACGCCGTCGTTGTTGCTGGCCTTGACACGAAAGACGTAGTGGGCCGCCGGCAGATTGGTGTAGGACGCCGAGTGTTTTGTGCCGACCTCGTTCCACTTCTCGTCGAGCCCTTCCAGCTTGTAGGCGTACTCGTTCTTGTTCGGCGCTGTAAAGTCGAGCGACGCGAATTCCAGCGTGAAGGTGGACTGGTCATGGCGCAGCACCAGATCCTTCGTCACGGTGATGCTGGACGTCAGCGGCGATCCTTTCGCACCGATCGCGACCGGTGTGTTGAAGAGTTGGAATGCCGTGAAGGCCACGAGCGGGACATGTGAGTTTTTTGCGATGCGGCTCGGATCCAGATGATTGAACCCGGCCGAGCCACCGAAGTAGAGGATGCCGTCTCGCGTGCGAAACGACGCACCGGCGTTGAACTCGTTGCCCTGGAGACCGTCGCTCACGGTGTAGGTCTTTCCGGTTTTCGCCACCGGGTCGAAGCGGGTGATACCGCGATCGCCGCTGAGCCACAGCATGTGCGACGCATCCAGCTCGATCCCCGCGACGCCGCCGGCAGGGAGGCCGTCTGCCTCGGTGAAGCGCTGAATCGTACCCGTTCGAAAATCGATGCGATCCAGGCCAGTGCCTGTGCCCACCCATGCGACGCCGGGTTCCGCTTCGAGAATCGCCTGCACCTGGTTGCTGCTGATTCCAGCTGGTCCGGCGCGATACCACTGCGCCTTGCCTGTCTTCGGATTGAATGCAGCGAGGCCACGGAGCGGTGTACCGAGTAGGAGCGTGCCATCGCTCATCTCGGTGATGATGCGTATCTGGCTCCCTTCGCCTTCGGCAACACGATACGACGTGAATGTCCCACTCGCGGGGTCCAGCCGCTGGAGGCCCTTGGTGTACGTGCCAATCCAGATCTGTCCACTGCGATCCACGTGAATGGAGAACGCCCTGTCTTCGGCGAGACCGCTGTTCGCGGTTGTGTACGGCGTGAAGCGGCCGGTTGGCGCATCGAAGCGGCTGATGCCTCCGTTCCACGTCGCGATCCATACAGCACCCGCCTTGTCTTCCGTGACGGCCAGGACGGCGTCGGAATTCAGGTTGCTCGTCTGGGTGGTGTAGCGGACAAATTTTTCGCTGGCAGGGTTGAACAGATTCAGCCCTCCGCCGTCGGTGGCAACCCACATCCTCCGATTGGCGTCTTCCCAGAAGCCCATGACAGAGTTGAAGCTGAGGCTCGTCGTTACGCCGGCCATGGAGCGGTACTGGCGGATCGCGGCGCCATTTTGCCGGGCGATGTTGACGCCACCCGCGAAGGTGCCGATCCAGAGTAGTCCGCTGTCGTCGTGGAGGATGGACCAGATCGAATTGCTACTCAGTCCGGAGGGGCTGGCCGGATCGAATCGGTTGTGCTCAAAGCGGTGCGTGACGAAGTCGAAATGATCGAGGCCGCCGTTCTCTGTGCCCACCCACATGCCACGCTCTCCATCTGCCAGCAGCACGTGCACCGCATTGATGGACAGGCTCCGCGAATCGCTGGCGGAATGTTGAAAGAGCGTGAGCTTTCCAGTGGCGCGTTCGAGTCGCGCCAGGCCTCCATCCAGCATTCCAATCCACAGGACACCCTTTCCGTCGTCGAGAAAGGCGCGCACGTCCTTTCCGGGTAGCGCGGACGGGCCTGTGGTCCAATCGCGAACGAGTGCGCCGTGCTCATTCAGCTCGCGCGCGCCGCCGTTTCTGGTTCCGATCCACAGGTGCCTTGAACTGTCCTCGTAGATCGACATCACGTCGAGACCTGCGAAGAGATCGGGGCGGTACGGTGTCGCCTTTTGGCTTGTGCGATCGAACCGGTACAGGCCGCGCTCGGTGCCGACCCAGAGCGTTCCCTGTGCTTCCGCGATTGCGTTGACGAGGGTGCCCTCGCCGTGGGTCAACTCGAAGTTCGTGAAGGCGTCGCGCGCAGGATCGTATCGGCTCAACCCAACCGCCGTGCCGAACCAGAGCGTGCCTTTGCTGTCTTTCCAGGAGGCGTCGACCCGACTATCGGCGATGCTCGCCGAATCGCTCATCCGGTGGTGGTAGACGGTGAAGGTGATGCCGTCGTACCGATTGAGGCCCTTCCTGGTACCGAACCACATGAAGCCACGCGGGTCCTGCACCATCGTCTGGATCTGCGAACTCGAGAGGCCGCTGTTGGGCGTGAGTTGCCGGAACTGCAGCGTCTGTCCCCGGGCGAGGCACGGTGCGCTCGCGCTCAGCGCGGCGAGTAGGAGCGCCGCGCGCGTCATTCGACAGCGCGAGCCGGCGTCGGCCCGCGGGGAGAGAGATCGCTGCATGTGCACAAGTGTCGGCACATTGAGTGGTGTCCTTCAGATCAGCTCACGCGCCAAGGTCAACTCCTACTGACCACGGCCGGTCCCCTGGCACCTTTTGATTGGCAGCTGAGCCCCTGTTGGTGCGTTGGAGGCGTCGTCCCGCGATCACCTGGCGCTATAGAACCGGTGGAGCAAGATTGCCGCAGGAGATGGTCGTGCTCATGTTGGACGCTGCCGCGTGGACGTTCACGTAGTAGTTGCCGCTCATGGGCAACGACATGGAGAGGGAAGCGTTCTCCGTCGCCTGGCCATTGCTGCCCACGGAGAGCGGCTTGTACGCCTCAGCACTGCCGACGATCGCGCCGTTATCGCCGCATCGGCCCTGATGCACGTGCCACGGATGGACACCGCCCGACGTCGCGTTCGAGATCGATATCGTGATCTTCGAGTTGCTCCCGTCGCGCGCCCAGCTCGCCACGCCTCGCACCTGCATCGCGCCCGCAAGCTCCGACGGTGTCACCAGCGTCGCATTCCAGTTGTAGCGCGACTCCGAGTTGCCATCCTTGATCTCGGTCGCAGACGCGCGGCCCAGCCTGCTGCAGCCGGAAGCCACGCTGACGATGGCGGCGAGTGAGAAAACCAGTGATGAGCGCATTCGACCTTCCCCTGATGGACGGGTGAGTTCCCTATTTCACACCGTAAATGGCAAGAAGGAGGCCCCGCGCAACTACCGAACCCTGCTGCCACCGGCCCCAGGAGCGTTGACGCTCAGCGCCGCCATCTCAGTACTTCACGATGCTAGCGTCCGCCGGTCGTGATGTCGTGAACCGTTGCGAGGTCGCGACCAACCGCAAGCGTCCATGGATGCGTGGCGCCCACCTGCTGGGAGTACACCGCGTAGCTGTCGGACAACACGCGTTCCGCATCCCGCGGCTTCTGCAGCGCAATCAACGTCTTGCCGAGCGCCGCTTCCAACTCAGCGACGCGCAAGTCCGTGGACCCGTATCTCTGCCGAGCAGCGACGAGTGTCGCCTCGAGGATGGAGTGAGCCTCCGCAGCGCGTCCGGAAGCCAAAAGCATCAATGCGCGATATGCCTGGACCTTGGTGTAATAGCGATCCGATGGCGGCATTCGGCCCTCGAGAATGGCGAGGCCGCGATCGGTCTCTGCTTGCGCGAGCTTGAGATTGCCCATCTGGCGATGCACGCCGCCAAGGTGCACCCAATTGAGCCCGGCGTCCGGATGCGTCGGGCCCTCCAGATTATCGACCAGGCGGCTCTCGACCACCAGGAGCGACTCGGCCAGCGTCAATCGTCCCGTGGTTTCGAGTACGAGCGCCAACCCGCCAAGGCTCGACGCGCGCTCCGCAAAGTCACGCGGCTCGAGCGCCGTGTACACGCGCAGCGACTCGCGATACCACCGCTCGGCGCCCGCGAGATCGCCCATCGTATTACGGACATCACCAAGTTCACCCAGCACCAGGGCGATGGCGGGGTGCACAGGGCCGCCGACCTTGCGCGCGATGGTGAGTGTCTGTTGAAGCAGGCTCTCCGCGCTGGCGAAATTATGCTGTGCCAGGCGCGCGAGTCCGAGATCGTTGAGGCTGTGCGCGCATACGTGCGCGGTGTCGGCGCGCTGGCTGTGCGTCTCACACAATCGCAGCGCGGCGCCAAACAGCGTGTCAGCGGCGCGGCTATCACCGCTTCCCAATTGCGCGAGTCCAAGGTCACGTAAATCTTCTGCGATGTCCGGCACGGGCGACGCGCCGAGTTGCGTGTCCAGCTGCAGGGCGCGAATGGCTTGTTCCCTGGCAGGCGCGTATCGCGACATCGACGAGAACGTCTGTCCAAGCACTTTTCGCACGGCGACTTCTACCGCCGGTTCCGCGGCGAGATCGACTCCCGCGCGCGCCGCAGCGTCATCCAGCACCTCCGACAAGGTCACGCGCGCGCGCACCGTCCTGGCCGTCACCCACCGCGTGTCCGCGGACGAGAGTACCTGCCGAAGAAAAGCGTTCACGCGCGCCGTCTTGGCACGCTCGATTCCAAGGCGATGCGCTTGTGCGGCCGTCACCACCGTGCCGCCCACGAGTGCAACGACGGCGACGACCGCGGCGGCGACGCTGATCCGGTGACGACTGATGAATTTGCGAGCCCGGTAACCGGCGCTATCTGGCTGCGCGAGCACGGCACGCCCGTCCAGGTACCGGCGAATGTCCTCGGCGAGTTGCTCGGCGGATTCGTAGCGGCGTTCGGGATCCGCGCGAAGCGCCTTGTTGACGATGTTGTCAACTTCACCAGAGAGCCGGCGACGCAGCCGCGCGACATTCGGTTCCCCGGTGTGTTCCGCGGCGATTTCCGTGGCCGCCGCACTGGGCGGCGGCGCTCCGTTCTCGACGGCCTGCAGCAGGGCGAATGGAGAGCGCGACGGAGTGTCGAACGGCCGTCGGCCAGCCACGAGTTCGTAGAGCACGACGCCCAGCGAATAGACGTCGCTGGCAACTGACGCTGGTTCGTCGCGCAGTTGTTCGGGACTCGCGTACTCGGGCGTGAGTTGGCGAGGGACGGTGTGCGTAACTGGCGCGGCAGCGCCGTCTTGTGCACCCAGCAGCTTGGCGACGCCAAAGTCGAGCAGCTTCACGCTGCCGTCGTCCGCGACGAGCATGTTGGCCGGCTTGAGATCGCGATGCACAATCAGTTTGCCATGCGCGTGATGCACGGCCGCGCACGCCTGGACGAACAGGCGCATCCGATCCCGAATGCCCAGCCGCCGCGTGTTGCAATAGTCGGTGATCTGTTCTCCGCTTACGTACTCCATGATGAAGTACGGCTCCCCGCGCGACGTGGCTCCGCCGTCGAGCAGGCGCGCGATGTTGCGATGTTCCAGCGCCGCAAGGATCTGGCGCTCGCGCCGAAACCGCGTCGCCATGCCGCTTACGCCGAGTTGCGAGCGGATGAGCTTGACGGCAACGCGATGGTCGAACAAGCCGTCGTCACGCACCCCTTCGTACACGGTGCCCATGCCGCCGGACCCGATCACTCGCGTCAGGCGATACTGCGCCACGACGTCGCCAATTCGTTCTTCACCTTCCGAGGAATCGCCAAGCGACAGTGACGACAAATCCAGGTGGAAGTTCTCGGACCGATCGGCGGACAGAAGGCGCATTACCTCATCGCGCAGCGCATCGTCGCCATCGCTCTCGCGCGTGACGATCTCGCGCCACGATGCCGGTGGTTGATCCACCGCACACTCGAACACGGCGCGACTGCGCTGAAGTCGCCGAGTGGCTTCGGCCGAGGCTTCTACAGGTCTGGGTTCAGTTCGCACGCGAGCCATGCTTTGGCGAACCGCCAGTCCCGCTTGACCGTTGCCTGCGAGATGCCGAGGATTTCCGCCGTTTCCTCCACTTCGAATCCGCCAAACACGCGTAGCTCGACAACGCGCGCTTGCCGCGCATCGAGCGCGCCGAGTCGCGCCAGGGCATCGTCGAGCGCAAGGAGATCGAGGGTGCGGTGTTCGTCTGCGCCGTTTGCGGCGATGGACACGAGCGTGACGCGCACGCCGCCGTCGCGCTTTGCTGCTTGCCGCTCGCGTGCGTACTCCACGAGCAGGCGTCGCATGGATTGCGCGGCGGCGCCCAGGAAGTAGTTGCGGTTGGCCCAGCCATCCTGGCGTTGGCCCGCGAGACGCAGGAAGGCCTCGTGCACGAGACTGGAGGTATCGAGCGTGTGGCCTTCGCGTTCACCTCGGAGCAACCGGCGTGCAATGACGCGGAGCTCGTCGTACAGCTCCGCCGACAGTTGCGCCGTATCCTCGGGGGACGGCGAGTGTGATCCAGCGGTCCCACCGCCGGCGTCCGCGAGTGGGTCGGGCAATGGCAAATCTTCAGGGGGCACGGCACTCCGGACGGAGACGCCCCGCTCTGCGCGGGTCGCGTCGACGCAAAGGTATGCCCCTGCTCGTGCACCGTCGAGATTCGTCCCTGATTGCGCGGCAGCGCGACGACTCGGTGGGTGACCTTGCACCACCGAGCCGGCGCCTCCGCTCCGCTCACGCGCGCTTTCGTCGGCACCACCTACGAGGAGTGCCGGCTTCCGTGCATCCACGCCTGTGGTGAGGCGATCACCTGTTCCGGCGGCGGAATCGAACGCCACCGATGGCGACGACGCCCAGTCCGAACAAGCCCAGCGTTGCCGGCTCTGGCGTTGGCGTGACGTCTTCGTCGATGACCGTCCGCGTGAAGTTGCACTGGGGATTGTTGCCGCCGTTGGTGCACGTGTCGGCGATGTCGACGAGACCGTTGAAGTAGACGGTGCCCCCGTTTCCGTCGTCGGTGGGGATCGGAATCGGATTGCCGTTCGCGTCCAGGATCACGTTCCCGTTTGCGTCAGCCTGGAAGCCAGTTCCGTAGACCCAGAATGCTGCGGCAGCATTGTAGAGATTGTACGTCCCGGCTGGAGCCGTCCCGCCAATCGGGCTGACGGTACCGAACAGGAAGTCAAAACTGGTGCCGGGTTGCAGCGAGAAATTCGACAGGCCGAGGAAGCAACCAACGTTCGGGTCGGTGCAGTATGAGAAGTCGAAGTTGTACGCCCCGGACCCACCGCATCCGCCAAAGAACGAACCGGAGCACTCGAGCGAGTAGGTCGTGCTGGCGCTGAGGTAGGTTGGCGCGTTCGGGTCAAACACGCCGTTGTACTGCTGGTTGTTCATGAAATACGTGCCGGTGGTCGGGAGATTCGCGGCTCCCAAGCCGAAGCTCGTCGCGGGGGAATTGCCGTCGAAGACGAACGCGGACGCGTTCGGGTCGAGCGCCAGCCGTAGGAAAATGTCGAACGAGGAGTGCGTGTTTCCGGTTCCTGTCGGCGATACGAACGAGATGCTGAGGCCCGGAATTGAGGATCTGGGCTGGGCGGCGGCCGTCGCGAATGGAGCAGAGAGGACGGCCAGGCCAGCAAGGGTAAGAAAGAATCGTCGAACCATGCGCAACCCCCAAAGGTGATGTGAGCCTACGCGTCCACTCGGCGTTGAGTCGGACCACGAAGCGGCTCGTTTACGTTCTTGGGCCGTCGACAGGTGTGCAGACGAGGGCCTCACTGGGGTATGCGTATTTTCTAGCGAGCACAGCTCATCGGGGCGACGGCGCACGCAAAACGTGAGGGACGATTCCGCTGGCGAACGCGCAC
>JBDTMO010000013.1:0-20411 GCA_039934235.1 bacterium
CAGGAGTTCAGGAGCGAGCGGTTGCTCCGCACCCTTCGCGAGGCGGGCGCGGATAGCGCCGTGCTCGTCGCTGTGAGTGCGGGCCCCGAACTCGAGCGTGAGGCGCAACGGCTGTGGGCGGAAGAAAAGCCTGACGAATATTTCTTTCTCGAGATTTATGGATCGGCCGTTGTCGAGCATCTGGTGATGATGTCCGGTGCGCAGCTCTGTGCGCATGCCGATGACGCTGGTCTCGCCGTTCTTCCGCATTACAGCCCAGGCTATCCGTCGTGGCCAATCGCGGAACAGGCGCGACTGCTGTCGCTGATCGATGCGGCGCGCTTTCCAGCGACGATCGACGTGCTCGACTCCGGGATGTTGCGACCGAAGAAATCCCTGCTCGCCGTGTTCGGACTCACGCCACACGTCGATCGTGTGCGACGGCTCACCGACCTGGTGCCATGCGAGAGCTGTTCCCTGCCCCGCTGCGAGTATCGTCGCAAGCCGTTCGCCCGCGCACGATTCCGATCTGAGGTGGAATCCATGCGGCTCATCGAGGAGGTAGCCGTCGCCGCGCCAGCGCAGCCACCGCTCGATCTGGACGCGAAGTATTCTGTGAACCGGAAGGCGCTCCGCCGGTGGGTGGAGGAGCGTTTGTCCATCACGCACAACAGTGACGGCTCCCTCGACGCGCTGTTCCGTTACGAAGGAACGACGTGCAGCAACATGGGCCGAGCGTTCGAGTTTCACTACGCCGTAAGGCTGGGGCCCCGCGATGATCGCTACATTGTGCTCGACCAACACTGCGCACCAGCGCCTGGCGACGAAGGGCACACATTCATGTGTCGCTATCGCTCCGCCGCGCCGCAGTTGATGGCCACCATCAGCGAGAACAAGCCGCTGCTCGGACGACCGCTCGCCGACGTGCTTTTGTGGGACCGGACCCCTGGCGGTGCGAGTTGTTACTGCGAAGCCGCCGGTGGCCGGCAGAAGTGGGGACTCGTCCTCGAAACCATTCACTTTGCACTCGCTCAGCAGGAAACGGCGGTGCGCGATGTTCCTCTCGAGCAGCGAGTATTGACCCAATGAAGCGACTGTTGCTGGACGTAATCAAGGAACGCCCACTACTCGGCGACGGCGCCATGGGCACGCAGTTGATGATCGCGGGACTGGAACAAGGTGGCTGCGGCGAAGCGTGGAACCTCACGCAGCCTGCGCGCGTGCTCGCCATCCAGAAACGCTATGCGGACGCGGGCTCGGACTGCATCATCACGAATACGTTTGGTGGGTCGCGCATCATGCTGCGTCGTCATGGCAGTGCGGACGATGTGACGGCGATCAATCGCGCAGCAGTGGACATCGCGCGCGAAGCATTTGGCGGACGCGAAGGTTTCGTCCTTGGCGACATCGGTCCGTTCGGCGGACTGATGGAGCCCTATGGCGAGTTTACAGAAGCGGAAGTGCGTGCGGCGTTTGCCGAGCAAGCGAAGGCGCTCGTCGATGCGGGGGCCGACGCGATCATCATCGAGACGCAGACCGGGCTCGAGGAACTCGGACTCGCCATTGCCGCCGCGAAGGAAGCAGGGTCTGCCTGCGTGATTGGCTCGCTTGCGTATGACGTCACGCTCGATGGCTCGACGTTTCGCACAATGATGGGCGTCGATCCAGAACGCGCCGCGGAATTCATGCAGGCGGCCGGCGCGGACATCGCGGCGCTGAACTGCGGCACGGGCATGGACATGATCTGGGCGAAAGCCGCCGTGGAGCGGTATAAGAGCGCCACGGGGCTGCCGGTCATGGCGCAACCGAATGCCGGCTTGCCACGACTGGTGGACATGAAGGTCGTGTACGACGAGACGCCGGAGCAGATGGTGCGCGGCGTCGTACCGCTGCTCGAGGCAGGAACGAACATCATCGGCGGGTGCTGTGGTAGCACGCCCGATCACATTCGCGCGTTTAGGGCATCCATGGACCAGTACCTGAGTCAATTCGCATGAAGCAGAAACTGTGCGACATCAATCCGCTCGCGAAGGACAAGATGCCGGCGCTTACCGCCGACAAGTCGGGCATCGGCGTGCACTATGTCGACGCGTTCATCAAGCCGATGAATACGGCGTTGCCCGACGGAGTCGGCGTGAAGTGCAAGCGACGCGGCCTGAAGATCACGCTCACGGCGGGCACCAGGAAGGGTGAGGGCTTGATGCGGCGCTTACAGGTCAGCGCGGATCCCGTCGTGATGCTGGATGCCGCGCTTCAGGAGGCCGCAACTGCGGCGGGGATTTCCCTCACTGTCGAGGATGGAGCGATCTACCTCGACGTCTAAGGCGGTAGTCTAAGGCGGTATACGATGTGGCCGCGGTCGAGGTGTGCGTTCTAGCGCGGAGGAGGCAGTAGCAGTGAGGCGGGAGTGGCGACGGGCTCCGCATCCAGCGCGCGCAGGAATGCGACGAGTTGGCGACGCTCCGCCGCGGAGAGTGTGAGAGGACGGAGCTCGCTCGTGCCAAGTGGTGCGCGCGATGCGTGATCGTAGTGCGCCACCACTTCCTCGAGCGTCGCGAACTGCCCGGCGTCCATGTACGGCGCCCGCCGGCTCACGTTACGGAGCGAAGGCGTCTTGAAGGCACGAAGGTTTAACGGGTTTGACGTGTCCGCGTAACGCAGCTCGGCGCATGCATCCGCCGCCGACGCACCGGAGTGCGCGTCGCTGTATGGGCCTGTGCACGCGAACTCGCCGGCGACTGCCTTACGCACGCCAGTGGCACGTCCGTCGTCCACAGAGAGCGCAATGCCCAAGGCGGAACGACCACGCGGCACGCCGGTGTTATGGAAGTCGTCGTCGGTCATGCGCACGCCCTCATGACACGTTGCGCAGTTGGCCTTCCCAACGAACAGCCGCGCGCCGCTGATCTCGTCCGACGACAACGCAACCGACGACGCACGTGACGACCGCTCGGCGTCGATCCACTCATCGACACGTGAGCGCCCGAAGGTGATGCGGCGCTCGTATGCGGCGATCGCCTTGCCGACGTTGGCGTACACCCGCGTGATCGACTCCTGGCGCGCGGGACTGAGACGACCCCAGATCGCGCGCCCCGATGAGTCGCTGTTAGGGCCGGCCTGGCGTGGAACGTCGCTCGTGGCGGGAATGGCGCCGAACAGCGCCGCGTACTGCCGCGCATACCGAGCGGATACTTCCTGCGCGACGAGCGTGCGCGTCGCTCCGTGCTCGAGCGGGTTCTCGAGAGGGCCAAGTGCCTGCGACCATTGTCCGTCGGCGCGGCCGTCCCAGAAGAACCACGGGCTGTGCGCGGTGCCCGCGATGGGCATCGTGCGCTTTCCGCCGACGGCCATGCCGTGGCCCTGGGGAATCGTGTCCTGGAAGTCGAGCGTCGGTTGATGGCAGGTGGCGCACGACACCTTTCCATTCCCGCTCAATCGCGCATCGAAGAAGAGTTGCTGCCCCAACTCGGCGGCACGCGAGTCATCGGCAACGCGGTTGGATGGATCCGGTGCGAGTGGCGGCAGCAGCGATAGCGACATCCTGAATAGCGTCGCACGCTCCGTGGCCGACCACCGGCGCGTGTCGACGCCTGGTGCGACGTTCGCAGTGTCGATCTCAGAACGAGTCACCGAAGGCGACGACGAGTGTTGGAGCGCCGTTAGTGAGAACAGGCCGACGCACGCCGCGGCGACGGAGCCAAGAATCCTGGAGGCAAGCATCGGGGGCTCCTTACAGCGCGGCGTTGAAGACGACCGTGTCCACGCCGGCGCCCGTGCGGACGACGAAGATCATGCGCCACCAACCGCCCATGCTGAACTTGAGCCCCTCTACCGTGTGATCACCGTTGCCAAGCGCGGTGGTGACCCGTGGGCGAGTGGGCAGGCCGTGTCCGTGCTGCGGCATGCCGCCGTCCACGAAGATCGAGGCACTGTCCACAGGCGCGCCGGCAACGGTTTCAACGTGCAGCGTCCACGCCTGAAGCTTGCCGACGGGAATCGGCGTCGTGGTCGGATGGACGGCGGCGCGATAGAGTCCGTGCTCGGAGGTCTTGGTGGTCGTGATGTCGGGTGCGGGCACCACGCCGGTATAGTGGTGGCATGCGGCGAGGGCGAAGAGCGCGACAGAAGCGACAGTGCGCGCGAGTGACTTGCTGGACATTGTGGTGAGCGATCCGAGGTCGCGTGTGTGAGTGAGGAAGCACTCGCAACATCGTGCGGATCGACCTGGCGCTATAGCACGTGCGGCGCGTTTTGGTACTTTCTTCGCGCCAATCGCTCACGAGTCTATTGCAGGCGACATCACGTCTGAATGCAACGCTCCCCACCTGCAGTCAGTAAACCGCAGGTGGGGAGCGCAACTCCATCATGGAACGGTTACGGGCTTAGTCGCGCGCCGAGGCGGATGATGGCCAGATGTGTCGTGCTCTCGAGAGGCGTCACGGTGATTTGTCCCCCGGGCTGGTCAATGATGCTCCCTTGAGCGAGGTAGCGCGCAGTGCCGCCGCCGTAATACTGAATACCGAGGTCGAGGTCGAGGTGGCGCTTGCCAGCGTAAAGCGGCAAGTACACGCCGCCGCCGAGCGACCACGCGGCCGCTGATGCAGAGTGATTCGTCGTGCTGGCAAATGCATTGAAGTCTCCGGTTCCCTGGAGGCGGCTCTCTGTAAAGAACAACTGGGCGCCCACGCCGGCGTTTACGTACGGGCGAACAATGCCGGTCGGCCAGCTCAACTGCGGGCCGACGCTCATGGGCACGATGTAGTTCGAGGTGGTGACGTCCAGCGTCACACGCCCGCCGACGGATTCACTGAACGTCGCTTTTCGTGATTCACCGCCGTAGCTCACAGCGCCGACGCTGGCACGGAGGCTCAAGATGCCGGTATCATCGAGGCGCAGGAGGTACGCGCCATCCACGCCGTAGCCGAGGCCGATGTTCTTGCCAAGGGTGCCCTGTGGTCGACTCTGGATGACCGACAGGGCGCCTGAGCTGCGACGTGTCAGTTCGGAGGTGGTGGAATCCTGCTGTGTATCCTGCGCACGTGCAGCGGAGGTGAGAACGGTCGAGAGGACGAGTGCCCGATAGAAAGCGCGTAACGTGTTAGACATGTGATGAGCGATCCAGAGGTCGCGGGTTCGAGTGAGGAAGCACTCGCAATTTCGTGCGGCTCGACTCGGCGCTATAGCACAGGACGCGCGTCTTGGTACTTTCTTCGCGCCAATTGCAGGACGGTTTTCCTAAAGCTGGAGCGTGAGCTCCGCTCAATAGCCCGTGCGTAGACAACGCTGGCTACCACATCATACATCATACAGAACGGCGGCCACCACACGGGCACGCCGGGATTGCTGATGAGAGTGCCGTGCACGAGATCAAGCGTGCCGTGCGCAGCAAAGCCGACGACGATGAGCCAGGGATTCACGCGAGCGCTAACGCCGGCGAACAGCACGAATGTCGTCATGACGGCTGACTCGACGATCATGGCATGAGCCGAGCCGGCCATCACCGCGAACAACACGTAGTACGTCGCGCTGACGATGAGCACTGACGCATAGAAAGTGCGCCGGTCGAACTTGATCGCTTTCGCAAGCACCGCACTCGAAAGCGCGAGCACGACTCCGATGAGGTAGCTCATGGACGTGTCCTCACGGTGGCGACCACCTCGCGCACGGCGCGAATGACGACATCGGGCCGGTCGAGCTGGATATAGTGCGTCGCATCTGGCACCAGTTCGTGGCGACCCTTGCCCGACCAGAACGACTGGCTCATGTGCAACGCCTTCGACGCCGCGCGCAATCGCGCATGCTCGGCCGACGTAATGCCGTTCGCCGCCAACTCTGCCGCACTCGCCGGCGCCATGGCGGTGAGGACGACCACCGGCCGCTGCCCCAAGCGCCGATATCCGCTCGCCTCGGCGAGCGTCTTATCGACCGCACTTACCTCCGCGAGCAGCCCGTGCACTGAGAGAGGCAGAAAGGCCGGCGGCGCCTCCGCGAGCGCGCGGGGCCACGATGCGGGCTGCGCGTCGGCTGGCAGTGCGCGCAGCAACCCCGACCACGCGAGGGCATTGCCCACCGCGACGATAGAAGGATCGGGTTGCATCGGTCGTCCCATGAGCGCGTTGTACTGCGCGAATTGATCGGGATGCGTCGGATCCACATAGATCAGGCCCGCGACTTCGGCGGGATACTGCGACGTGAAGACCGTGATGTATGGGCCGCCGATGGAGTGTCCGACGAGGACCCACGGCGCGTGCTCTCCGACGCCGGTGAGCGCAGCATGCAGATCGTGCGCAACGCGCCGGGTGCTAAAGGGGACGTCGGAAGGATCGCTCCACATGATGCCAGCGCGGCTATAGGCGCAGACCCGCGATGTCCGCGCGATCGAATCGTGCACTGCAGCCCAGCTCAACGCGCCGAAGTCGTCGAGGCCAGACTCGAGCACGACGGTGGGCGATCCTGCGCCACGACAGTCGATCTGGATGCGACGGCCGCCCCCTACGTCGACCATGCGGCCCTGCGCGGGATAGCGCCGCATTGTGTTCCGTCGCATCACCGACTCGAGGGTCGCGCCGGTGACGGCGGTGATTGCGATGATGCTGACGGCGGCGAGCGCGGCCCGCTTCGCGAAGCGGAGTGCGGTGGTGCGAGTCATTGAAGTCTCCAAGGTGTGTGGACACCTCATGTTCTTCTACTCGCCCGCGCCGCGATTGGAGAATGCGGCCCTTTTAGTACAATCCGCCGACTTCTGTTACTTGCCGCGCAGCGACCGCGCGTACTGGCCTGGTGTCTCGCCGAAGGCCTGCCGGAACACCTTCGTAAAGTGCGACTGGTCGGCGAAGCCCGCATCCAGCGCAATCATCGAGAGCGGCCGCTTGTCGGCTGCGACCTCGATGCGCGCGCGATCGATGCGGCGCTTTCGCACGTAGTTCGCGATGGTCACACCATGGTACCGGCGGAAGGTGCGCAGAAGGTGCGACGCGTGCACGCCGGCGACCGCAGCCAGCGCATCGATCGATGGCGGCTCGGAGACCGATGCCTCGATCGCATCTTCCACCGCGATAAGCCACCGGGGCCGCGTGCGCTCCCCGCTGGTGTTCGCGCGCGACAGATCAGTGACCAGCAGCAGCAACGCGCCCTCGATGGCGAACTGGGACACGGCATCGTGCTGGCGAAGCTCCGTGCGAACGCGCGTGGCCCATGCCACGGCCGTGTGATTCTGGAGCAACTGCGGCGCTTGCGGCAGCGGCATGCTGCCCGCGCCCACGCGCGCGAACCACGCGTCGGAGAACTGCATGTTCAACCAGCGGCTCGCATTGCGGAACTGGTGCCCGTGCATCTCGAACGAGGGCGTGAACAGCAGCGTCTGGGCAGCAAGGTTGCGCGATTTTCCGCGGTGCTCCTCCGTGGAATCGCCACTCAGCACGAGCGTCAGCAGCGCCGAGTCGTGTGCGTGTGGCTTCACGATCGTGCCGGGCGCGTAGGTGCTTTCGGCAATCGACACGCCTTCGTACGCCTGCGAGTGCGCAGGCGCGCCGACGAACTGGCCCAGCTTGATGGGATCCGTCATGTCTTCCAGGAAGTGCGCCGATTGTACCAGAATGCTCTCGTCGTGCTATAGCGGAAGGCCAGTCGCCGCGAGGTTACGGGTGAAGCTCACCCCGAACCGCCGACCTCCGGAATCTCATCATGACCGCCTCCCGCCAACTCCGCCGCCGCAGCGCGAACGCCGCGCGGCTGGCCCTTGTCCTCGTTGCCCTCGCCCTGCTGATCGGACCTGCCGCGAACGCGCAGTCGTCGCGCCGTACGAAGAAACAACAACTCTCGGTTTCACAGTCCGCTCCTGTGCCAACCGCCGCCGCCGAGCCGGCGCTGCCTCCGGCCGGTGCTCGCGGCCAGGGCGAAGGCGAAGTCCGCCGCATCGACAAGAGCGCCGGCAAGATAACGATCCGTCACGGAGAGATCACAGGGCTTGGGATGCCCCCGATGCTGATGGTGTTTCGCGTTCAGGATCCGGCCACGCTCACTGCGCTGAAAGCAGGTGACCGCATCACGTTCATTGCTGGCGTCATCAACGGCATGCTCACCGTGGTCAGCTACGAGATGGCGAAATGAGCGCGCGCACGCAATGGCTCCGGCTCACGAGCGGTGCAAACGCGTTGCGCGTCGTCGTGCTGCTCGGCCTCACTGCCCCATTGGTGCACGCGCAAGGTAAGCCTGCGGCGCGTCGCGATCCGGTCGACGCACGCGCTGTCGTCCCTCCGGTCATCCACGTAAGCATCCCGCTCGTGCGCGCGGACACGAGTGACGAGCAGCGCATTCCATGGAAAGTGGCAAACGACGAGGTGGCCTGCATCGGTGGTTGGCGGGAGTACGCGCGCGAGTCCCGCCCAACGCCGACATCCGCGACGCCGGGTCGCGCGCCGCAATCGAAGACGCTGCAGGCGACGTGCACTGATCATCGCGATCCACCGCGTCTCGAGCGCGAAGGGCGGACCGATGCGCGCTAGAGCCCGCGTCGCGCTGCTCGCCCTGAGCGTGTCCGGCTGCGTGTCGTTCACACCGGACGGAGGCTTCGCTTCCGTTGCAACGGCGACGAAGGCGCGGAGTGGCAACGACGTCTCGTGGGCGCGCACGGACGGCGCCCGCGACGCGATCGCCGCACGCGTGGCCGAGCTGCTCCGCACGCCGTTGTCGGCGGATGATGCCGTGCAGGTCGCGCTACTCAACAATCGCGGCTTGCAAGCAACGTTTTACGAGCTGGGGATCTCCGAGTCGAACCTCGTGCAGGCCGGCCGCATGCCTAACCCGCGCGTGTCGATGGTCCGTGCGCAGCGCGGGGGCGAATACAAGATCGAGCAATCGATCACCGCAAACGTCTTCGCGCTGATCACCATGCCGAAGGCCATTGCGATCGAACGTCGCCGGTTCGCGCAGGCGCAGCGTCATGTCGAAGCCGAGATCACGGCGCTGGCCGCGGACACTCGGCGGGCATACGTCGCAGCCGTTGCCGCGGAACAAGGGACGCGGTATGCGGCGCAAGTACAGGACGTCGCCGATGCTGGTGCGGAGCTTGGCGCGCGACTCTACCGCGTCGGGAACTGGAACAAGCTGTCGCAGTCGCGCGAGCATGCCTTCGCAGCCGACGCCGCGCTCGCACGCGTGCGTGCCGACCAGGTGAGCGTGGCGGCACGCGAGCAACTCACCCGGTTGCTCGGCCTCTGGGGCGAGCAGGTTGCATTCACGTTGCCGGAGCGATTGGCGGAGTTGCCCACTGCGCCACGTGAGCTTCCGGACGTCGAGTCGCTCGCCCTTGCCGGTCGTCTCGACGTGCAGTCGCGGCGTCTCGAGACCGAGGCGCTGGCGAGCAATCTCGGACTCACGAAGACGACGCGATTCGTCAACGTGCTCGAGATGGGGCCGACGCGCGTCCGCGAGGGCGCGAAGAGCGACCCATACCAGCATGGCTACGCCGTCAGCCTGGAAGTCCCCCTCTTCGATTGGGGCGGCGCGAAGGTCGCGAAGGCCGAGGCGGTCTACATGCAGTCGGTGAACCTGCTTGCAGAGACGGCGATCAACGCGCGCTCCGAGGCTCGCGAAGCGTACCGCAGCTACCGGTTGCGCTACGACATCGCGCGGCGGTATCGCGACGAAATCCTCCCGACGAGCAAGCGGATCGGCGACGAGAACCTGCAGCGCTACAACGGCATGCTGATCGGCGTGTTCGAGTTGCTCGCCGATGCGCGCAGTCAAGTCGCCAATGTCAGCGCGTACATCGACGCGTTGCGCGACTTCTGGCTCGCCGACGCACGACTTGGCCAGGTGATGACGACTCCTTTAACAAGGAACGAGTGATGACGCTGTCCCGCCGCAGTTTCATGCGAAGTGCCGGCGTTGCCGGTGCCGCAGTCGCCGTCGCATCGGTGAAACGCGTTGCGATGGCCGCGCTGCCGGAGCCCGTGATGCACACGAGTGCGGAGACGTTGCCGCCGCTCGTGCCGGCGACGGGGCGGCATTACAACCCCGTCGTCACGCTCAACGGGTGGACGCTCCCGTGGCGGATGAAGAACGGCGTGAAGGAATTTCATCTTGTCGCGGAGCCTGTGGTGCGCGAGATGGCGCCGGGCTTCAGCGCGCACCTGTGGGGCTACAACGGGCAGAGTCCAGGTCCGACGATCGAAGTCGTCGAGGGCGACCGCGTGCGCGTGTACGTCACGAACAAGTTGCCCGAGCACACCTCCGTGCACTGGCATGGGCAGCGGCTGCCCAACGGCATGGATGGCGTGACCGGCCTTACGCAGCCCGGCATCGCACCGGGCAAGACGTTCGTCTACGAATTCATCGCGCGTCGTCCAGGCACGTTCATGTACCACCCGCACGCCGACGAGATGACCCAGATGGCCATGGGGATGATGGGCTTCTGGGTGACGCACCCGAAGGAGAAGCATCCGGCAATCCAGGAGGTGGATCGCGACTTCTGCTTCCTGTTGAGCGCCTACGACGTCGATCCGGGCAGCTATACGCCGAAGATCATGACGATGCTCGACTTCAATATCTGGGCGTGGAACAGCCGCGTGTTTCCGGGCATCGATCCGCTGGTCGTGCGGAAGAACGACAGGGTACGCATTCGCGTGGGCAACCTGACGATGACGAATCATCCCATCCACATGCACGGCCACGAGTTCACGGTCACCGGCACGGATGGTGGACCAACGCCGCCGGGCTCGCGATGGCCGGAAGTGACGACAGACGTCGCAGTGGGGCAGATGCGGCAACTGGAGTTCCTCGCCGACGAGGAGGGCGACTGGGCGTTCCACTGCCACAAGGCGCACCACACGATGAATGCGATGGGCCACGAGGTGCCGACGATGATCGGCGTCGATCACCGCGGCCTCGCGAAGAAGATCACGAAGCTCATTCCCGATTACATGGTGATGGGTGAGCGCGGCATGGCCGACATGGCGGAGATGGAGATGGTTCTGCCCGACAACACCGCCCCGATGATGACAGGCGAGGGTCCGTTCGAATCGGTCGGCATGGGCGGGATGTTTTCGGTGATCAAGGTGCGTCGCGACCAGAAGCCAGGCGACTACAGCGATCCGGGCTGGTTCAAGCATCCCCCCGGCTCACTCGCGCACGAGTGGACGGGCGAGCTCCCGGAGCCGGAGCGGCAGGACAAGCTGGGCGGATCGGCGATGAACCGCTCCGATGAAGGCAATGCGGTCGAGGTGCAGGTACGAAGACCAACGGGACACGCCGGACACTGAACTCACCACCAACCATATCGAGGCAACATGTCACTCATAGATGCAGCCGTCATCGTGGCGGGACTACTCGCGATCGCGTGGGTCAACTGGTTCTTCTTCATCGCCGGCAGGCAGCGGAGGGCATCATGACGACGGAATCGACGATCGACATTCCGGTAAGCGGCATGACGTGCGCAGCGTGCCAATCGCGCGTGCAACGGATGCTCCAGCAGCATCCGGGTGTGCTCGACGCGGGGGTGAACCTCATGACGGCCAACGCGACGATTACGTTTGCGCCCGATGCGGTCTCGCCAGACCAGCTCGTGCGCGCCATCCAGGACAGCGGCTACGGCGCCGAACTGAAGACGCCGGGCGGCACGGCGATCGATGAGCAGGAGACGCGCGACGCCGAACAGGTCGCGGAGTTCAAGTCGCTGCGCACGAAAGCCATTGTGAGTGGCGTTGCCGGCATCGCGGCCATGGCGATCTCGATGCCGCTCATGACGGTCATGGACATCGAGTACACGGCGCACCTGACGTTGCTTCGCGATCCGGTCATGCGGTGGTCGATGGAGACGTTGTCGCCCGTGCTCGAGCGGGTGGTGCCATGGCTATACGACCTCCAGCAAACCCACATCAGCGCCGTTCTGCTGCTCGGCACTATCGCCATCATGGCGTGGGCGGGCCGGCATTTCTATCGTGGCGCGTGGATCTCCTTCCGCCACCACGCCGCCGACATGAACACGCTCGTCGCGCTTGGTACCGGCGCCGCGTTCATCTATTCGGTGTGCGCGACGTTCGCGCCGGACTTCTTCGCCAACCGCGGGATCGCTCCCGACGTGTACTACGAGGCGGTGATCATCATCATCGCGCTCGTGCTGACGGGCAACGCATTCGAGGCAAGGGCCAAGCGCCAGACCGCAACAGCGCTACGCGCGTTGGCCAACCTGCAGCCCAAGACGGCGCGCGTCATCCGGGGAGAAGAAGAGCGCGACGTCCCGATTGCGAGTGTGGTCGCGAACGATGTCGTGATCGTGCGGCCAGGGGAACGGCTGCCGGTGGATGGAGAAGTGTTGTCTGGAGAGAGCGCGGTGGATGAATCCCTGCTCACCGGCGAAGCACTGCCCGTGAAGAAGAAGCCGGGCGACCGGCTCATTGGTGGAACGATCAATCGCACCGGCGCGCTGCGCTATCGCGCGACCACCGTGGGCGCCGATAGCGTGCTCGCGCAGATGGTGAAGTTGATGCGCGACGCGCAGGGATCGCGCGCGCCCATCCAGGGGCTCGCGGACCGCATCAGCGGCATCTTCGTGCCAGTCGTGCTGTCACTGGCGATCACGACGTTCGTGGTGTGGTTCGTCGGCGCGGGCATCGCGGGCCTCACCGCGCCCGCCGTGCGTGCAGCGGCGGCCGCCGTCGCCGTGCTCATCATCGCCTGTCCATGCGCGATGGGCCTTGCCGTGCCCACTGCCGTCATGGTCGCAACGGGCAAGGCCGCGCAACTCGGCGTCCTGATCAAGGGCGGCGCTGCGTTGCAACGGGCGGGAGCGATCCAGACTGTCGTCTTCGACAAGACGGGAACGGTCACCGAGGGCCGCCCGACCGTGACGGACGTAATCGTTGCACCGGCGCTTGCGATGTCGGGCGACGAAATCCTCACACTGGTGGCGTCGCTCGAGACGCTGAGCGAGCATCCGCTGGCCGACGCGATCGTGCGCCATGCGCGTGAGCGAACGCTGTCGCTCGAAGTGCCTTCCAACTTCCAATCCGTGACGGGACGCGGCGCGACGGGGCGCGTGCTCGGTCGCGACGTTGTCGTCGGCAACGCGGCGCTCATGAAGGCGCAGTGGATCGAGGCGTCTCCGCTTGCCATGCATGCCGCCGCACTCGCGGCGGACGCGAAGACGACGATGTTCGTCGCAATCGACGACGAGCTCGCAGCACTGATCGCCGTTGCGGATCCAATCAGGGCCACGTCACGCGAGGCGATTGTCACGCTCCGCGCGATGGGGATCGATGTCGTGATGCTCAGTGGCGACAATGCCGTCACCGCTCAAGCCGTCGCGAGGCAAGCGGGCATCGAGCGGGTCGTCGCCGGCGTGCTGCCAGAAGGCAAGGTGGCCGAGATCAAGCGGCTCCAGGCAGGAGGCAGGGTCGTCGCGATGGTTGGCGACGGCGTGAATGACAGCGCCGCCATCGCGCAGAGCGACGTGGGCTTCGCCTTGAACACCGGAACTGACATCGCATCCGAGGCAGCGGACGTCGTGCTCATGCGAGGTGACCTGCGGAGCGTCGCGCACGCGATCGAGCTCTCGCGCCGAACCATGCGCACCATGAAGCAGAACCTGGGGTGGGCGTTCATCTACAACGTCGTTGGAATCCCCGTCGCCGCAGGTGTGTTGTTCCCCGCCTTCGCGATTCTCCTCAGCCCCATCCTCGCCAGCGCCGCAATGGCGTTCAGCTCCGTGAGCGTGGTGATGAACAGTCTTCGCCTTCGGCAGGCGCGGTTCGCATGACCACGCCAATCACCGTCGGCATGGTACTCTTTCCGCGCCTCAACCAGCTCGACCTCACCGGCCCGTACGAGGTGTTCTCGCGCATGCCCGGCGCGAAAGTGCGGCTGCTCGCCGCAACCATGGAGCCTGTGCGGAGCGAATGGGGGCTCACGATCGCCCCCGACGCCGCATTCGCCGACGCAGGGCAAGTGGACATTTTGTGTGTGCCCGGCGGGTGGGGCGTGAACGAGCAAATGGAGAACGAGGCGCTCCTGGCCTTCTTGCGCGACCAGTCTATCCGTGCCGGCTACATCACGTCCGTCTGTAGCGGCGCCTTGCTCCTCGGCGCTGCAGGGCTGCTGAATGGATATCGCGCGACCACCCATTGGATGTCACTCGACCTGCTCGCACTCCTCGGCGCCGAGCCGGTGGAGGATCGCGTCGTGGTGGATCGCAACCGCGTTACGGGAGGCGGCGTGACAGCGGGGATCGACTTCGGATTGGTGGTCGTCCGCGAACTCGCTGGCGCGAGCGCGGCGCAGGAGATTCAACTGGCGATCGAGTACCAGCCAAGCCCGCCGTTCGAGAGTGGCCTGCCGTCGACGGCGCCCGCGACGGTGCGAGACGCCGTGCTACTGGCCGCCGCACAGTCGCTCGACGAGCGTCGCCGAATCGTGGAACGGGTGTCCGGGAGAGTCGTGCCTCGTAAGACGCACGGACTCACGTGAGGCGGGCGGTCACCGCGAGTGCACGGTCGATGTCCTCGCCAGTATTGAACAGCGCGATCGAGATGCGAACGTGTCCTTCTCGCACAGTCACGTCGATCTTTGCGTCCTCGAATGCGGCGCGAACGTCATTCGTTGCCCGTGTCGTGTGGAAGCACAACACGGACGAACGGTTCCCTGCTGGCGTGAACAACCTGTGCCCTTGCTTGACGAGACCGTCCTCGAGGCGCCGCGTGAGCCCGAGGACATGGTCGCTGATGCGCGCCACCCCCACCCGCTCGAGATACGACAACGCAGCGCCGAGTTGGTGGACCTCGGCGAAGGGCAGCGTTGCGTAGTCGTAGCGACGCGCCGAGTTGCCGAGGCGGAAACGGTAGTCCGGTGTCTGCGCCTCGACCTGAAAGACACCGAATCGGTCAGGCGGTATGCGATCGAGCAGGCTCTTCCTGATGTAGAACGGCGCAATGCCGAAGCCACCGAGCAACCATTTGTAGGTGCCACTGCAAAGAAAATCCATGTCGTCCGCGCGGACGTCCACCGGAAACATGCCGAGCGCCTGGATCGCATCGACGTGGAGAAGCGCCCCATGCGCGTGCGCAATGTCGGCGAGTGCGCGCACATCATGACGTAGCCCATTGACGGACGACACGTACGACACCGCAATGAGTCGCGTGCGTGCATCGACCCTGCGCGCGATGTCTGCTGGTGTGACCAGCCCGTCACGATGTTCGACGATCCGCAACTCGATGCCGCGTCTTTGCTCGAGTTGGCGATAGACGACGAGCGCCCCATCGTAGTGCAGGTTGTCCACGACGACATTGTCGCCCGGAATCATGGGAATGGTATTGGCCACGGAATTCTCGCCCTCACTCGTGGCGAAAACGAATCCGATTTCTTCTGGGGTGGCGTTGACGAGCCTCGCGAATTGCGCCCGCACCTGATTGGCCTTTCCGAGCATCTCCCCCACGCCGATGGGTCGCGTCGCTTTGGCGTGCAGGAACGCACTGCCCGCGGCGGGCACGCTGCCTGGGCTCGGCGTGATGTACGCGGAGTTGAGGAACGTGCGGCCGTTTTCGAGGATGGGAAAGTCCGCTCGCACGCCGAGCGGATCGTCGCCGCCGAACGCTGCGCGTGCTGTCATCCCCAGCGCCCTGAATGGTGCAACCGCGGCGACTGCGGCGAGCGAGACGGCCGATGAAACGAGATCGCGACGGTGGATCGACATGCGGAACGCCCCCAGCGTAATCGTTCAAACGGTGAGGACGCGAACCCTAGTTCACACTTTCCATGCGCTCGACTCTGAGCAGGCCGGACCGGCGCGAGTCGCGATAATACGTCTCAGTGGACATTTGCGCGCAGACCTGCTGCCCGGCGTTGTTGGTCGTGTACCGGATGCACACCTGCCGAGTGGCCTTCACGTGCACGACGGTGCTGTACGACGCCTTTCGTACGGGGTCCGTCCGGTCGAACGCGTACGTCACGTCGCCGCACCGGTAGACAATGGTCAGCACGTTCGAACGCTCGCGCTCGTACCGGCAGGGCCCGGGGTACGCGTCGACGTCGACGGAGTCTTCGCCAACGACGAAGTGGCCCTCGATCTTGTCGTCGGGCGTTAACTGCTCTTCGAACCGATAGGTGCCGTATTGCTCGGGACGAATGCCCGTCTTCGGCTTCGACGAGGAACACGCCGCGACGAATGCGATGGAGAGGAGCAGAGCGGTCAGTGATCGACAGGAACCCATCGAGCCTCGCAGGATTGTATACAGCATTTTGCTCGCTTCACGAGTATACAAGACGACATGGCCGTCGTGCCAGTGATCTCCCCGTGAGTTCGCTGGACGATGGGTTGCGGTCGAACCAGATTACGAGCTTCAGCATTGGCGCCCCTTCCCAGCAGCGCCCACACCCCGACGGGAATAGCCATGAAGGTCAGCTTCAAGGTCAACGGACAGCCGAAGACAGTGGATGTGCCGGGCGACATGCCCCTTCTCTGGACACTTCGCGATACCCTCGGCCTCAAGGGCACCAAGTTCGGCTGCGGGCTTTCACAATGCGGCGCGTGTACGGTCCATTTCAGCGGCACGGCGATGCGCTCGTGCATGACGCCAATCTCGTCATGCCAGGGTGCCGACATCACGACCATCGAAGGCCTCTCGCCCGATGGGACGCACGCCCTGCAGCGCGCGTGGGAAGAGCTCGACGTCCCGCAGTGCGGGTATTGCCAGGCCGGCCAACTGATGTCCGCCTCGTCGCTGCTCGCGAAAAATCCGCATCCAACGGATGCTGAAATCGACGACGCGATGAATGAGAACCTGTGCCGGTGCGCGACGTATCTCCGCATTCGGCAAGCGATTCATCGTGCAGCGGAGTTGAAGGCGGCGCCTGTCCAGTCTGGCGCGACGAAGGGTTTGAACGGGAGCAAGCCATGACGACGCCAAAGTTTTCCGAGACGCCTGTCTCGCGACGCGATTTCCTGCGGGTGTCTGCCATTGCTGGCGGCGGCATCCTGCTCGCCAGCTACATCCAGCCGCTAGGCGCCGCCCAGCCGGACGGTGCCGCGCCGGCAGCCGATGCAGCGCTGAATGCGTTCATTCGCATCACGCCGGACGGCATCGTCACGATCATCGCGAAAAATCCCGAGGTCGGCCAGGGCGTAAAGACCATGCTGCCGATGCTCATCGCGGAAGAACTCGACGTCGAGTGGAAGAACGTGCGCATCGAGCAGGGCGATCTCGACACGAAGAATTTTCAGGGGCAGGTTGCGGGCGGAAGCACGGCGACACCGAGCAACTGGCTTCCGATGCGTCGTGTGGGCGCGGGGGCGCGTGCGATGCTCATTGCGACGGCAGCGCAGACGTGGGGCGTGTCGCCTGCGGAGTGCGACACCGACAAGGGCGTCGTGCGTCACGCGGCGAGCAAGCGGAGCGCAACCTACGGCGAGTTGGCCACGAAGGCCGCAGCGGTTACGCCGCCGGATCTCGCGACCATCAAGCTGAAGGACGCGAAGGACTTCAAGATCATCGGCCAGCGCACGCGTGGCGTGGACACGCATTCGATCGTGACGGGCGTGCCGCTGTACGGCATCGATGTGTCGGTGCCCGGCATGTTGTACGCGACATTCGTGAAGTGTCCGGTGTTCGGCGGCAAGGTCGCCAGCGCAAATGTGGACGCGGTGAAGGCGCTCCCCGGGGTGCAGCACGCATTCGTCGTCGACGGCGGAACGTCGCTGAATGGATTGCTGCCGGGCGTCGCGATCGTCGCGGACAGCTGGTGGCAGGCACGTAGTGCGAGAACCAAGCTGAAGGTGACGTGGGACGAAGGCGGCACCGCTGCGCAAAGCAGCGCGAGCTTCGCGTCGCAAGCGGCCGCGTTGTCGAAGGGGCCTGCCCAGCGATCGCTGCGGAAGGACGGAGATGTCGACGCGGCACTCGCGAGCGCGGCGAAAACGATAAAGGGTGATTACTTCTATCCCTTCATCGCGCATGCGTCGCTCGAGCCGCAGAACTGCACGGCGCACATGAAGCCAGACGGACAGCTCGAGATCTGGGCGCCGTCGCAAGCACCAGCGGGCGGACGCGCGCTCGTCGCGCAGACGCTCGGCATCAAGGACACGGATATCGCGATTCACATTACGCGCTCCGGCGGCGGGTTCGGCCGCCGATTGGCAAACGACTACATGGTCGAAGCGGCGTGGATCGCAAAGGTGGTGGGCGTGCCGGTGAAGCTGCTGTGGACGCGTGAAGATGATATCCAACACGATTTCTATCGGCCGGCCGGGTTCCACTATTTCACCGGCGGACTCGATGCGTCCGGCAAGGTCGTCGCGTGGCGCGATCACTTCGTGTCGTTCGGAGACGAGAAGAGCTTCGCCGCCGGCGCCGGCATTGGCGGAACGGAATTCCCGCAGCACTTCATCCCGAACTTCGCGCTGGATGCGTCGACGATGCCGCTGGGCGTTCCGACGGGATTTCTCCGCGCGCCGGGCAGCAACGGCATTGCCTTCGCCACGCAGTCGTTCATCGACGAGCTCGCGCATGCAGCCGGAAAGGATCCGCTTCAGTTCCGTCTCGATCTTCTGGCAAATCCGCAAGTCGAGCCGCCAACGACCGGCAACCAGCCGGCGCCGTATGACGGTGCTCGTGCGCGCGGCGTGCTGGAGCTCGTGCGTGACAAGTCCGGTTGGGGCAAGACGCCCCTGCCCCGCGGCACGGGAATGGGCGTCGCGTTCCACTTCAGCCATCGCGGCTACTTTGCCGAAGTGGTGAAGGCGAGCGTCAGCAAGGAAGGCAAGCTGAAGGTCGAGAAGGTCTGGGTTGCCGGCGACATCGGCAGCGACATCATCAATCCGCTGAACGCCGAGAATCAGGTGCAGGGCTCGGTGCAGGACGGACTCGCACAGGCGCTTGGCCAGGAGATCACGATCGAGAAGGGCCATACGGTGCAAGCCAACTTCGACGATTTCCCGTTGATCCGCTTTGCCGACGCGGTTCCTGTTGAAGTGCATTTCCTCAAGAGCGCGGTGGCACCAACGGGGCTTGGCGAACCCGCCCTTCCGCCCGTTCCTCCGGCGCTGTGCAACGCGATCTTTGCCGCAACGGGAAAGCGTGTGCGTACGCTTCCGCTCTCGAACCATGACCTTCGTTGGAGTTGAGGCAGCTTGTCATCCTGAGCGAGCGCAGCGAAAGCACATTTTGTCATCCTGAGCGAGCGCAGCGAGTCGAAGGATCTGCACTTTCTGGACGTGCAACAAAACGTTCCAACAGCAGCAGCAACACCAAACAGCAACACCAAACAGCAACAGCAACTGACTATCACGGATTGCGCGGAAGCGCGCGGATAAAGCAACGGCAATCTTGGCTTAGTTGTATCCGCGCTTTTCCGCGTAATCCGTGACAAAGGCAGTTGCTCTTTTCTGTCTCTGCGCCGACGCGTAAACTGGCGCCACTCAACCACACAATCGATCTCGTTTCCTATGCGGCGTCACATCGCGATCGCAGGCGTATTGCTTGGGCTACTGCTCACGAACCCCACGCCCCTGCTTCGTGCCCAGGGCGTCGGCACGTCGCCCACTGATCTTTCCCTCGCGCGGCCCGGCCGAGATCCCAATCAGCCGATTGACGAGGAGTACACGAAGAAGATCAAGGAGTACACGACGGAGACGTTCTTTCTCTCGCCGCTCGTTGACTACCTGCCTGCATCGAAGACGGTACCGACACCCAAAGCCATCCTCGGCGACATCGCCGGCGCCAAGGGGAATCTTCCGTATTCGAAAGAGGTCTATGCCTACATGCGGCTGCTCGAGAAATCGAGTCCGCGTGTAAAGGTCTTCTCGATTGGCCACACCGAAGAAGGGCGCGAGATGATTGCCGTGGCGGTTGCGTCCGAAGAGTTGATCGCGAAGCTGGACGCCAACAAGGCGATGCTCGCCAAGCTCGCCGACCCGCGCACCATCAAGCTCGATGACGCAGAAGCAGCGCGCATCGCGAGCGTGGCTGCGCCGGTCTACTACATCACCGGAACCATTCACTCCACCGAAGCGGGCGCACCGACAGCGCTCATGGAGCTCGCCTATCGCCTCGCGGTGGACGACAGCCCGTACATCAAGAACATTCGCAACAACCTGATCACGCTCATCACTCCCATTGTCGAAGTGGATGGGCGCGATCGTATGGTGGACCTGTACCGCTGGCACGTCGCGCACCCCGGTGAGGCCGCACCGAGCCTGTTGTACTGGGGGCACTACGTTGCGCACGACAACAATCGCGACGCGATGGGCCTGACGCTCAAGCTGTCGCAGAATGTCCTCAACGCCTACATCGGCAATCAGGCGCAGGTGCTGCACGATCTCCACGAGTCGGTCGCGTATCTCTACGACAATACCATCGGCGACGGCCCATTCAACGCGTGGATCGATCCGCTGCTGACGAACGAGTGGCAGATGATCGGCTGGAACAACGTGCAGGAGATGACGC